>DATLXD010000124.1:0-2423 GCA_035575965.1 Pyrinomonadaceae bacterium
ACGCTTGCCAGCTACGTTCTCGGCGATTCGGTTACGCAATTTTCGCTGATTATCGGGATTTATCTTTTTGCGATGGGCGTCGGCTCCTGGCTTTCGAGTTTTATCGAAAAGCATATTCCCGAAAAGTTTATTGACATCGAACTTGCCGTCGCAATTTTAGGCGGATTTTCCGCGCCGCTTCTTTTTCTCTCCTTCGCCAAACTTTCCTATTTTTCAATTGTTCTCTACGGTCTGGTTTTCGGCATCGGCACGCTGGTCGGTTTGGAAATTCCGCTCTTGATGCGGATTTTAAAGGATAAATTGGACTTTAAAGACCTTGTTTCCCGTGTTTTAGCCTTTGATTATATCGGCGCGCTCGTCGCTTCATTGCTCTTCCCGCTCTTTCTCGTTCCAAAACTCGGACTTGTCCGCACGTCGCTTCTGTTCGGAATGCTGAACGCGGTGGTTGCCATTTGGGGAACGTGGCTTTTACTGCCGCTCATCAAAAAAAACGTCACTCTGCTGCGCGTCAAGGGTTTTGTAATTATCGTTTTACTCATCATCGCATTTATCAAAGCCGACAGTTTAACGTCTCTGGCGGAAGACGCGCTTTTTACGGACGACATAATCTACGCCAAAAGCTCCACATATCAGCGCATTATCGTAACCAAAGGTAAAACCGGCTACGCGCTTTTTCTGAACGGAAATTTGCAGTTCAATTCTTTTGACGAATACCGCTATCACGAAGCGTTGGTTCATCCGGCGTTTGCCGCTTACGGCGAAAATCCGAAGCGCGTTTTGGTTCTCGGCGGCGGCGACGGTCTGGCAATGCGCGAGGTTTTGAAATATCCGTCGGTTGAAAGCGTGACTTTGGTTGACCTCGACCCGGAAATGACCAGACTTTCATCAAAATTCGCGCCTCTTGCCGAATTAAATTCTCATTCGTTTGAAGATTCGCGTGTTTCGGTCGTCAATGCCGATGCTTATGTCTGGCTTGACAGCAATGAAATCGAGCCTTTCGACATTGCAATCGTCGATTTCCCAGACCCGAACAATTTCGCTTTAGGAAAACTCTACACGACGCGCTTTTACAATTTATTGAAATCAAAACTAAAGCCCGATTCTTCGGTTGTCATTCAAACGACATCGCCTCTGATTGCCAGAAAATCCTATTGGTGCATTATCAAAACGCTCGAAACCGCCGGTTTTCAAGTCAAGCCATTTCAAACAACCGTTCCGAGTTTCGGCATTTGGGGTTACGCTTTGGCAAAACTCCAACCGTTTGACCAACCGAAAACGATTTCACCAAACATAGATTTGAAATTTTTAAATAACGAAACGCTTACTTCGATGTTTGAGTTTTCATCCGATACATCTTTGCCCGATGAGGAAATCGAAGTAAATCGTCTTGATAATCAAGCGCTTGTCAGATATTACGAAGCCGAATGGCGCAGATTTGAATGAGAATTTCTGCTAAAATGTTTTTGGAGGAAGAAACAATGCAAACCAATATCGAAACAATTTACCGCCGATACATCAAACCTTTGTCGCCCGACGAGCAGATAAAACTGCTGGCGAAAATGGCGGATGAATTGGCAAACAGCACGGACACCAAAGGACCCGCTAAAAAACTTAGTCTGCTGGAATTAGAAGGTTTGGGCGCAGAAATTTGGGAAGGAATTGACGCTCAAGAATATGTTGATGAGCTTCGCAACGAATGGGAGCATCGTCCGTAATGAAAATAGACGATGGTTTTCAAAATGTGAATTTTGTTGGCTTGGATACTTCGCCGTTTATTTATTTTGTCGAGCGCAATCCTGTCTACGTTGATATTATGCGAGGAATTTTCAAACGCTTAACCGACGACAATTTTCAAGCATTTAGTTCCGTCATCACACTGACTGAAGTTTTAGTCCAGCCGCTTCGCCAAAATAATCAAGCTCTCGCCGATAAATATCGTGATTTACTTTTCAACGGAATTAACTTCAAACTTATTCCGCTAAATTCATCAATTGCGGAAACTGCCGCCCGACTTCGCGCCCGACATAATTTGCGAACTCCAGACGCTTTGCAAATCGCCACAGCTTTGGAGAACGGCTGCGACGCTTTTTTGTGCAACGACAGGAATTTGAAGCGTGTAACCGAATTGAAAATTTTAATTCTTGATGAAATTGAATTGTGATGCCCGAATTCACCCGCCGCGAAATTCTTTCAGCATTTTTAGGTTTGCCTTTCGCGCTTGCGGCGTGCAAATTAAACTCTGCAAAAAATTTCCCCGATGGCGAAATCGTCGGCGCAAATGTTAACGTCGGTCATCTTTTAAGAGAAAATAAAAACATTGAAGTTCCCGAACAAAATTGGGAAACAGTGAAAGTCGCAATCATCGGCGGCGGCGCGGCTGGTCTTTCAACCGCTTGGAAATTACAGAAAGAAAATTTCAATGA
>DATLXD010000125.1:0-1997 GCA_035575965.1 Pyrinomonadaceae bacterium
ATCGTCGCGTAATCGGTTTGAAACGCTTCGATGAAGGCTTGCTTCGGAGTTTTGCCGTTTAAGACAAGTTCGATAAATTTGTTTAACTGCGGATTTCGCGCGCCCGCGTTGCCCTGCACCAAATAGTGCATCAAAGCCCAAGCCTGCGCGTAGAAAAGTCCTACGCCGTCTTTGCCCTGGCGGTGAAGCGTGTGGTTGTCCATATTGAAAAACGTCTCAAACGGAATCAGCTTGTTTTTTTGAAGTAAATGCAGATGGCTATCGCGTTTGATACCGAGCAAAACTTTTTGGTCGTCTTCAATTTGAAAGGTTTCGTAATATTCTGCCAAACCCTCGTTAAACCACGGCGGCGCATTGGTGCGCCCGATGTCATTGCTAACGAGAAAATGCACGTATTCGTGAAAAATCGTGCTGTAAGGATGCGCTTTTTCGCCTTCGGTCGAAAGCACGATGTAATTGACATCTTCGCCGCTTTGAAAATAACCGGCGACCCAATCTCTCGGCGTTCCGTCATCATTGACCGGCTTAAAATTGCGGAATGTGTTTCCATCTCTGAAAACAACCACATTCGTCGGAATCGGCGAGTTAAAATTAAAGTTGCTGAAAATCTGCCTGAAAACTTCGCGGAATTGTTCGAGTTTAACACCGACTTGCCGAATATCCTTTTCGGCGGCATTTCCAATCAATTGAAAATGTTTTGAGCGCACACGCACCCAATTCTCCTTTGCCGAAACGCTCTTTAATGAAACGCAAAATAAAAGAAAAAGTAGTACTGTCGTAAAGAGTAATCTGGACTGTTTCATATAAATTTCACTGAGAAACGGCTTTTAAAGAAATTAAAGTTTTTTTCGGTGGATTGTAAACTCTTTGACGTTTGCAAAAGTTCTTTACGTTGCATTGCTGAATCGGTTAAACTCCTTACAAAGAATTTTATTTCAAGGAAAATGAACAAACCAAAATCCAAATGCTTCATCCTAATGTCTTAGATAAAGAACAAACCGCATTGGTTATCGTCGATTTGCAGGAAGCGTTTCGCTCTCCGATAAATGATTTCGCCCAGATTGCCGCGCGTATCTCGATTGCCGTGCGCGGTTTTCAGATTTTAAATTTGCCGATTATCATCACCGAACAATATCCGAAAGGCTTAGGCAGAACGGCGGAAGAAATTCTCTTTCTGATGCCAACGGAATTTGAGTTTGTCGAAAAATCGGCGTTTAGCTCGTGCGGCGCAAGTTTGTTTATGGATAAATTACGAGCGACTGGAGCAAGCCAAATTCTTTTGTGCGGTCTCGAAACTCACGTCTGTGTCAATCAAACCGCGCACGATTTACTAAATGAAAATTTTGAAGTTCACCTTTTGACCGATTGCGTAAGCTCACGTTTCTCGCAGGACAAAGATGCCGCGCTAAAAAAAATGCAAGGCAGCGGCGTTGTGCCGTCTTCGGTGGAAATGGCAATTTTCGAGTTGATGCGCGATTCAAAACACGAGCAGTTTAAGGAAATTCAAAATTTAATCAAGTAAATAGCCGCAAAAATCAAAAAAATCAAAAAATAATTTTAATTATTTGAGTATTTTGTGCCTTTTTGCACCTATTAAACTTCAAACTTTGACGCTAAACAAATAAAAATTTACCATAAAACTTTCACGCGAACATTATGGAAATTTTATCTTCTCTTAACCCACAGCAACGAAAAGCCGTCGAGCAAACCGAAGGCGCACTGCTCGTTCTTGCAGGTGCAGGCTCCGGCAAAACGCGCGTCATCACACTTCGCATCGCTTATTTAATTGCTGAAAAAAGTGTTCCGCCATATAACATTTTGGCGGTTACGTTCACAAACAAAGCGGCAGGTGAAATGCGCGAGCGCGTCAAAACTTTACTGCAAGGTCAGAACTTGCAATCCGCGCCGTTGATTTCAACTTTTCACAGTCTTTGCGTGCGGATTCTTCGTCAAGACATAGAACATCTTCAGGAAGGTTACACAAAATCCTTTACGAT
>DATLXD010000126.1:0-2128 GCA_035575965.1 Pyrinomonadaceae bacterium
GTCGGCGGAATGTTTCAAGGCGAATTGATGAGAAAATATTTTCAAGGAATTTTAGAGAAAAAATTACCGAACGCAATTTTTGTAAATCCGCGCTTTAATCCGGCAATCGGCGCACTTTTACTGGCTTATAAACAGGCGAAAATTGAAATCAACGAAACGCTCTTAGCAAATTTAGAGAAACTATAAGTTAAATGACTGACTTAAAATCGAAAATCTGAAATCTAAAATCCCGAATCCAATTTATAAACGTAAAAATCAGAAAATATATTACAAAAAAACCCGTGTGTCTGTTCTTGAGCGACGTAGTATCATAAACCATAAATCGCTAATGTTAGGATGATTTTGGAAGCAGACCGCATACAACCGCGCCGCATCTGAAAGCGTCTGATAAATTAATTTCTCGTTATGCAATTCAATAAGACTTTACATTTATTTTTAATTTTGCTTTTCGGCTTTCTGACCGTTTCGGCTCAGGACGAAGATATTATCAAAATTGATTCTTCAATAGTTCGTTTAAATGTCGGTGTCGTTGACGGCAAGGGAAGACCGATTACGAGTTTGAATAAAGAAAATTTCACGGTTTATGAAGACGGTATAAAGCAGGATATTGCCCGATTCGAGCCGACGGTTGCGCCTTTCAGCGTGGTTTTGATTCTCGATATGAGCGGTTCGACGCTCGGATTTCGGCAGACGATTCAACAATCGGCTTTGCGGTTTATTGATGCGCTTGCGCCGGACGACCGCGTAGCCGTTATCGAATTTTACGATAAAGTTAATTTGCGAAACGATTTTACATCCGATCGGAGAATTATTGTCAACTCGATTGCCGCCGCCAACGGGCGCGGTAAAACGCAGCTTTATAAAGCACTCGATTTCGCGCTCGGAAAAATCGCCAAAGAAGGCAAACGCCGCAAAGCGATAATTGTTTTAACCGATGGAGTAGATACGAGCCTGCGCGACACCGACCGTGATTTTTTGGGGAAATTTAAGGAAAGTGAAATTCTGAATGCCATTAAGCCTGAAACCAGCGATGCGCTGAATCGTATTTTAAATAAATCCGACGCGCAAGGCGTAACCGTCTATCCACTTGCTTTGCCGACCGGCGACCCGTCTAAACTCGCCGAGCCGACACCGATTCAAATCGCAATGTTTTCCGCCGCCCGCTCGCGTCTGCAAATTCTCGCCGACCGCACCGGCGGAACTTTTAACGCTATCAACCGTCTGGAAGATATGGGGAAATTATATGCGGCGGTCGCGGCTGATTTGCGTGCGCTTTACACGGTTGAATATCAACCGACAAATAGCAAACGCGACGGCAAATGGCGGGAGATAAAAATTGAAGTTAATAATCCCGAACTTATCTCAAAAACGCGGCAAGGCTATTTTGCAAAGTAAGAAGCAAGAAGTAAGAAAATGAGAAGTCGTAACTCTCTGCATTTTTCATTTCCAATTTTACATTAACCCGCGCTTGACACTAAACTGCAACATTTGTAGTCTTAGAACTTGCTTTACGCACCCGTAGCTCAGCTGGATAGAGTACTTGACTACGAATCAAGGGGTCGCATGTTCGAATCATGCCGGGTGTATTTCAGTTACTTCAATAATTGCAACAACTTAGAGAATGAAAAAGACAAGCCTTTTGACTTGTCTTTTTTGCTTTGTGTGCCTGGAGTGTGCCAACTTTGAAAAAGTGTGCCTTTTCTTATCCGAAAAGCATTTTTCCAAGTTTGCTTGTGGCTTCTTTCTGCATATCCGGCAAGACGTGGCTGTAAGTGTCCAACGTCAAAATGATGCTGGCGTGTCCAAGACGTTCGGAAACGATTTTCGGGTTGATGCCTTCGGATAAAAGCAAGGTTGCCGTGCTATGCCGCAGGTCGTAAAGCCGAAAGCCTTTCAAATCCGCTTTCTCTAAAATCTTGGCAAAATTCCTTTTTCGCAAGTTTCTCAAATAAAGCGGTTTGCCTTCATCGGTTGCAAATACAAAATTATTTCTTTCGTAAGATTGACCAAGTTTGAGCATTTGTTCGGCTTGCTGCTTTTGGTGTGTTTTTAATTCAATAAAAAAGTTTTTCGGCATCGGTAAAGTTCGCCGTGATTTTGCCGTTTTCGGTTCTGAAAAATACCAGCC
>DATLXD010000127.1:0-3280 GCA_035575965.1 Pyrinomonadaceae bacterium
TTCGGTTTTTTGCTCTGCCGGAGCATCGGTTTTCCCTTCACCGATTAGTTTGACAACCACTGCCAGGTTGCGCGGCACGGCGTTGATAACCGTAACGATGCGCTGTGCTTGAGCATTTATCACAAACATCAGCTTGGAAATCAATTCTTCTTTTGAAGGCAAACTTGCAATTGATTCGACTTGTTTTAAGTTGACGACTTTGCCTTCGACAATGCCCGCTTTAAACGTGTAAATATCGGCGTTGTCTTTGATAAATTTAGAAACCGTTTTCGATAAAACAACCGCGTCGTTTTGCGTCCAGGCGATTCCCGTTACGCCTTTAAAATGCTCTGAGGCTTCTTCATAAGGCGTTCCTTTGACCGCGATGCGCGCCAAAGTATTTTTTACTACTTGAAATTCCGCTCCGGCATCGCGTAATCGATTGCGAAATTCCTGGTCTTTGGTGACGGTTAATTTATTGAAACTAACAATCATCGCCGACTTGGAATTGTTTAACTGCTCCGTGATAGCGTTTAAATCCGCTTGTTTTCTTTCTCTGGTTTTCATCTTTTTTATTCGCTCCTCACTTTTTACACAAACGCTAATTCGTCGAGCTGAACGCCCGGACTCATCGTCGAAGCCAAGTTAATTTTTTTCAAATAACGACCTTTCGCTGTCGTCGGTTTAGCCTTTATCACGGCGTTAATTAAAACTCTGGTATTTTCGAGAAGTTTTGCTTCGTCAAAAGAAACTTTCCCAACCGGTGAGTGAATCACGCCCGTTTTATCAACGCGATACTCGACTTTACCGGCTTTGGTTTCTTCGATGGCTTTTTTCACATCCATCGTTACCGTTCCGGTCTTCGGATTCGGCATCAGCCCGCGCGGACCTAAAATTTTTCCGAGTTGCCCGACTTTGCCCATCATATCGGGCGTGGCAATCAGCGCGTCGAATTCGAGCCAGCCACCTTTGATTCGGTCAACAATATCTTCGCCGCCCGCCACATCCGCTCCGGCTTCTTCGGCTTCCCTGATTTTATCGCCTTGCGCGATAACCACGACGACTTTCGTCTTCCCGCCCAAACCGTGCGGCAAAACAAGTGTTCCGCGCACAAGCTGGTCGGCTTTACGCGGGTCAACACCGAGCCACATCGTCAATTCAACCGTTTCATCAAACTTTGCAAAAGCGACTTCCTTAACTTTAGCAACCGCTTCCTGCAATTCGTATTTTTTACCCGGCTCGATTTTTTCCGCCGCCGCCGTATAATTTTTTCCTCTTTTCATTTTACCTCCAAGGTTCAAGCGAAGTTTTTAACTTCTCCCTTTTTCCAAGATTTAAGATTTTTGACGAGAGAATAATTATTTCTATTTCTCATCGGTCACATCTTATCCCTCAATAGTTAAACCCATACTTTTCGCCGTTCCTTCAATTGTCTTGACTGCCGATTCAAGATTTGTCGTGTTCAAATCAGGCATTTTTTTCTTAGCGATTTCTTCAACTTGTGAACGTGAAATATTCCCAACTTTTGTTTTGTTCGCCGTTCCTGAACCTTTTGCAATACCGGATGCTTTACGAAGTAAGTCGGCGGCAGGCGGCGTTTTAGTTTCAAACGTGAACGAGCGGTCGGCATAAACCGTAATCACTACCGGCACTTTCATGTCCGGGTCGTCGTTTTGCGTCTTCGCGTTAAACGCTTTGCAAAACTCCATAATATTTACGCCGTGCTGCCCGAGCGCGGGACCAATCGGCGGCGCAGGATTCGCTTTGCCTGCTGGAATTTGTAACTTGATATAACCTGTAATCTTCTTAGCCATAATTATTAATGAAAAGTGAATAGTGAATAGTGAATGATTTAATTTTCCACTTTTCACTTTTAGTTATTCACTAAATTTATTCTTCTTCTGCAAATGTAACTTTTTCAACGTCCAGGAAATTGAGTTCGACCGGAGTCGAGCGTCCAAAAATCGTTACGGTAACCTTTAAAGTCGTTTTTTCTTCGTTTATCTCTTCAACTTTTCCGGTAAAGCTGGCAAAAGGTCCCGATTTGATGCGGACGACTTCGCCGATTTCGTAAGAGAATTTCGGTTTCGGTTTTTCAGCCGCAATTTCCACGTTGTGAACAATCTGGTCAACTTCAGCCTGCGTTAAAGGTGTCGGCTGTTTTCCGCCTAAAAAACCTGTAACCTTTGGCGTGGATTTTATCGCGTGAAAGACATTATCGGGAATACGACCCTGCTCGTTGCATTCGACTTCGACCAGCACGTAACCTGGATAAAACATCCGCGACGATTCGATGCGCTTGTTGCCACGCATTTCGACGACCGTTTCCTTAGGCAGTAAAACTTCGGTGATTTGCTCGCCTAACTCCATATCGCGGATACGCGCGTTAAGACTCTCAAGCACTTTGTTTTCATGCCCTGAATATGTGTGGATAAAATACCACTGCTTCATCTGTAATCCTTTATATACCGACAATTTTATTAATTAACCAGGTCAGAGCTTCTATTATATAGACCCATGCTCGGTCAACTAAAAAAAGATAAATAGCAAAGAAGATGACGTTGACAATTACAATAATCGTCGTATTTTTAACGACATCCGAAGAAGGAAACGAAGTCTTATCAAGTTCTTCGCGCGTGTGGCGAATAAAATCGCCGATGCCTTCTTTGCCGCCTTTGTTATTATTGTCTAAGGTATCAACTGCTTCTGACAATTGTTTATCTCCTCAAAAAAATTTTCTGGCAGGGGTACCAGGACTCGAACCCGGACCTACGGTTTTGGAGACCGACATGCTAACCATTGACACCATACCCCTAAGACTGTTTTCGATTTTAGATTTTGGATTTTAATTGAAAACGAAAAAGTTTTCGTTTTTCAATCGTTAATCGCTAACTTATAATCGAAAATTTTACTATTTATTTTCTCTGTGCAAACGGTGGCAGCGGCAACGGTTACAAAACTTTTTAAGCTCAAGCCTTCCGGGCGTGTTCTTTTTGTTCTTAGTCGTTACATAGTTGCGTTCTTTACACTCGGTGCATTGCAAAATTATGTTATCTCTCGGCATAAATTCCTACCTTTCTTTGTCTACACTTCAAACCTTTGGTTTGATTTTTTTCACTCTAAAACGCAAATAATGACTATTCTATTCAACCACTTCAGAAACAGTGCCAGCTCCGACCGTTCTGCCGCCTTCTCTGATGGCAAACCGGAGTCCCTTCTCCATCGCTATCGGCGCTATCAACTCTATCTCCATCGCTATGTTATCGCCAGGCATCACCATCTCCACTCCGGTGGGGAGATG
>DATLXD010000128.1:0-5518 GCA_035575965.1 Pyrinomonadaceae bacterium
AAAAAAGCTCAGCTTCTCGTGCGTTATACGCCAGAGTATAGAGAAGTTAAAGCGGTAAGTGAGGAAATTAGTAAGCGTGAAGAAATTCTAAAGAAAACGCAGGCGGAGGCTTCCAGCAGCACTGCACAAGAAGAATCAAAAGTTAAACAAGATGTGGCGAGAGAAGTTTTAACCGGAATGAGAGCGCAGCTTGCATCGGCACAAAAACAGGAAGCGCAACTTCAAGGTGCTTTTAACGCCGAGCTTTCCTCGGCTAATCGCGCCGGAGTTGCGGAAACCAAACTGACGACGTTAACCAGAGAAATTGAAACAAATCATTCACTTTTAGACACATACACTCAAAGACAAAAGGAACAGGAATTGGCTGTTGACAGCAGCAAGCCGGATAATTTGAAAATCACGTCTTCGGCTCAAAAGCCGACTTCCCCAATTGGACCGAACAGAAACAGAAACATCTTTATCGCATTTCTGCTTTCGCTGGTAACAGGCATCAGTCTGGCTTTTCTGCTCGATCATCTGGATGACTCGATAAAATCTTCCGATGACATCGGTCAACTCGGATTACCGACGCTGGCATTGATTCCGTATCAAAGTGCGACCGACAAACGCAAAAGCAGTTTAGCTGTCGGAAACGGCAACTCAAGCGGCTCCGTAGCTTTGGTTGCGATCGAAGACAATCGTTCGGCGGTCGCCGAAGCATATCGCCATTTGCGTACATCTCTGCTGTTTTCCTCCGCCGGAAAACCGCCGCAGACGATTCTGGTAACTTCTTCGCAGCCCTCTGAAGGCAAAACGACAACCGCTATCAATACGGCAATTACGCTGGCGCAATCCGGTGCGGATGTCGTCATCGTTGACTGCGATTTGCGCCGTCCGCGTCTGCATAGTCATTTCGGTCTGGACAACCTGAGCGGTTTGACGAATTATCTTTCGGGAGACCGGAATACGGAAAACCTGCTTAAACCTTTTCCGAGTTTGCCGAGATTAAAAGTTGTTACCAGCGGTCCGATTCCGCCGAATCCGGCTGAGTTGCTTAGCTCAAACGAGATGAAAAATCTTTTGCAGTTCTTAAAGGGCAACTTCCAGCACATTATTATTGATTCGCCGCCGGCAATTTCCTTTACCGACGCAGCAATTCTTTCGACCTTGGTTGACGGAGTTGTTCTTGTTGCAATGGCTGGCAAAAGTTCGATTCACCTGATGCGCCGATTTAAACAGCGTCTGGGCAATATCGGCGCACGGATTTACGGCGTTGTCCTGAACGGTATCAAATCAAACTCGGTCGAATACGGCTTATACGGTTACGGTTATACATATAATTATTACGCGCCGGAGAACAGCGATGATTCGACGCCGCGAATGGAAGATGTGATGTCGGCTCACGAAACGGAAAAGTGAGAAATCAAAAGTGAGAACTGATAACTGAAAGCATATTAATTAGCAGTTCTCACTTTTTATAGAACCGGTTTTTCATCCTTTGCCCAAACCTGCAATTCTTTGCTTTTTCGGTCCAGCCTTTTCAATCCGGCATAAGACGCGCGAGCGGTTCACCATTTTCCTCGATAATTACTTCATCGCCGTTGCGGGCTAGAGCCAACAAGCCTTGCAGTTGAGATTGGGCTTCGCTAATTGCTTACTGTTTTCGTCATAAAACACCTCTTGCGGCTGATTATAACATCAATTCCGCATCTTTCAGCCGGGCAAAATTAAAGCGAATAATCGGTAAATTTTCTTCGCCGATTACTCGCTTTTGTGCAAAATAAAAATTCAATTTTTATCTTTTAGTCAGTTCCGCCGGAAGCTGTTTGTCAACTGCGGGACGCTCTTTCAAATCAGCTATTTCCCACATCGTCAGTAAGATGGTGCGCGAGATTTTTTCCATCTTTTGATAATCAATTTTATCGGCGTGGTCGCTTGCCTGATGATAATCTTCGTGAACACCGTCAAACCAGAAGATAATCGGAATGCCGTTGACCGCGTAATTAAAATGGTCGGAGCGGAAAAAGAAGCGATTCGTGTCTTTCGGGTCGTCGTATTTGTAGTTGTAATTTAATTTGAGAAACGAGTCGTTGACCGATTTGGTAACTTGGCCGAGCTTTGTACTCATCATTTGCGAGCCGATAACATAAACTTCCGATTCGCCGGAGAGGTCTTTGTTTTTCGGATTAGTGTCGCCCGCTTTTTTGCTGCGCCCAATCATATCGATGTTCAGTTGCGCGACGACGTTTTTGATATTGACGGTCGGGAATTTGTTGAAATATTCGCTGCCCCAAAGTCCTTTTTCTTCACCCGCGTGCCAGACCAGAAGAATCGAGCGTTTCGGTTTTTTCGGTGAATTCGCTAACGCTTCGGCAATCGCTAAAACCGCGACCGTGCCGGAGCCGTCGTCGTCCGCGCCGTTCCAGATTTTATCTTCGCCTTTGGCGTTCGGCTTTATGCCGTCGTGGTCGTAGTGCGCTCCGACAGCAACCATTTCGGCTTTTAGCTGCGGGTCGCTACCTTCCCACAGCGCGACGACGTTTTGCGTCATTGTTACATCTTTTTTCGCATCAACCGAAAAATTTACCTTCTTATTTGCGCTAAAATTAAAAGCATTCAGCGGCGCATTTGATTGAAAGTTTTGCTTGATTTGGGTGAAGTTAGTTGTTTCGCCGTTTAATAACGCTTCGCCTGCTTTATCGGTCAGATAAATGGTCGGCACGGTTGATTCACGCAATTTTTCGACCGCTAATCTTCCTTGTTCACGAAATCGGCGCAGGTTTTCCCAGCCAGCCTGAATCGTCGGCGTGGAAACAATAATCAATCCAACCGCGCCCTTTTGTTTGGCGTAAGTTTGCGGGTCTGCCCAATCTTCGCCACGTTTTCCGCTCGCCGCTAAATCGCTAAAAGTCATTCCGCGCGGAAGGTTATCGCTGTAGACGACAACGGTTTTGCCGCGCGCGTCTACGTCTTTTAGCGGGTCGAGATTTTTTGATTTAACAAACCATCCGTTTCCGCCGAAGACGAGCGGCGCATCCGTCCGGCTGGAAACAGCGTCGGCAAGAAAATCCGTGCCGTAAATCATTTTTTGTCCGTTTATTTCAAGTTGAGCCTTTTCCGGGTTGACCTGATTACGAACGAGTGCCATTTTTTGATAAAAAGTTCCGTCGTCGCCTGCCGGTTTAAAACCCCAGCGCGAGAGCATTGTAGCCATAAATTTAGCAGTCAAATCAAGCCCGCGCGAAGGCGTGTTGCGTCCTTCCATTTCGTCCGACGCGACAAAATACAGATAATCTTTAAGCTGTGCCGCGGTTATCGTCTCCGCCGCGTTTCGAGCCGCCGATTTGTCTCTCGTCGCGGTTTGCGCTAAAGCCGACGATTGAAAGACAAAGGTAAATAATAGAAAAAGTGCCAGTAAATTTTTTTTCATTTTTTCTCCGGGATAAAAGTAGATGTCGGACGTTAAATGTTAGTTTCGTCTAATATCTAACGTCCGGCGTTTAACTTATGATGTGTTAGTTTCTACGCGAGGTTGGTTGAAATTGTTTCGTTCAGGACGGCAACGATTGAAATTTTGTTTTGATTGGCGAGTTTTAGCATATCCTCTCTATCAAAAATCAGAGTTTTCCGCGCCGTCAAACAAAGACAGGTTGCGCCCGCCGCAATCATTGTTTGAATTGTCGGAACGCCGACGACCGGCACGTCAAAACGCATATCTTGATCCGGTTTGGCAACTTTTATAACCGTCAATTTTCCTTTTGTTAATTCTCCGGCGCGTTTTATCACCGCGTCGGTTCCTTCCATCGCTTCAATCGCCACACACGCTTTTGCCCGCACGACAATCGTCTGTCCCAAATCGAGCCGAGCGATTTCATTTGCCACGCGCAAGCCGTATTCGATGTTCCCGCGTTCGGTTTCATCGGGATTTCGCTTAGTTAAAACGCCTTCTTGCGCGAGTTGGTCTTGAACAAAATACGTTGAATCAATCAATTCGATTCCTTCTTTCGACATCTCGTCGGCAACACCACTAATTAGCGCGTCCGTATTTCTCTGCGGTAAATTCCAGAGCATTTTCACCATTCGCAAATCCGGCAACGCGCCGGAAAATATTTGAATGTGCTTGACTTGACCAGCCATTATCACTTTTTCAACCGCTTCTTTTTTGAAGAAGGAAATCATTTTGCCGAGTTGTCCGATGCCAACCCAAACAACTTTTTCAGCAACTTCTTCGATGCGTTTGTCAGTTTCTTCTTTTATAGCAACAACCGCCAAAGACGCGCCTTGTTTTTTCGCGCCTTCGACGACGAGAAAGGGAAATTCGCCGTTTCCGGCAATCAAACCGAATTTCATAAATTGTTTTTAGATTACAGCAGTTTTCAAACAAGGGCGGCTATTAAAACAAATGCAAGAAGATAGTTTTGAATCGAGTAAGCTATTAATTTTCATTTGAGATTTTCATTATTTCAACAGCAACTTGTGCGGCAATTGCCGCATTGTTTTCAAGCAGCGCGATGTTTGCCGCGAGCGTTTTGCCCGCGCTTCGTTCCGCCAATTGCGAAAGCAGAAACGGCGTAATTTCTTTTCCTTTAACTTTTTGTTCCTCCGCTAAAACAAGCGCGTCAGACAGAATTTTCTCTATTTCTTCAGCTTCTATCCCGAATTCTTTTGGAACGGGAACAGTTAAAAGAATCGCGTTTTGTAAATTTAGTTCGTCACGCGCCCGCGCAATTTCGGCAACTTCCCGCGCGTTTTTGATTATTTCATCAACCATCAAACCGCTTTTTCGTGAATAAAATGCGGGCAATTCATTGCAATTGTAACCCAAGATAGTGATGCCAAAAGTTTCGAGCCATTCGCGCGTTGCGGGTAAATCCAAAACAATTTTCGCGCCCGAACAAACAACCGTTATCGGAGTTTGCGCTAGTTCCGGCAAATCCGCCGAAACGTCCTTTGATTCTCCGCGATGAACGCCGCCGATGCCGCCCGTCGCAAAAACTTTTATTCCCGCCCGATAAGCAATAAAAGCGGTTGTCGCAACGGTTGTCGCACAGTTTAATTTTTTTGAGGCGGCAACCGGCAAATCGCGGCGCGAGATTTTGCGGATATTTTCCCCGTCGGCGAGTTGTTCGATTTTGTCTGAGTTTAAGCCGACGCAAAATTCGCCGTCGAAAACGGCAATCGTCGCGGGAATTGCGCCGTTTTCGCGCACGATTCTTTCTAAGTTCTGCGCGGTTTCAAGATTGTTCGGATACGGCAAACCGTGAGCAATAACGGTTGATTCAAGCGCGACTATGGGTTTTTTCCCGCGCAGAGCGTCGACGACTTCTTCGTTAAATTTGAAATCCATCTCGAATACGAATGACTAATGACGAATAACGAATGTTTGAATTCTTCTTTTAATTCGTAATTCGTAATTTGAAATTTGTAATTGATTATTTAACCATTTTTCCGATGCGGTCGAAGCGCGGATGGGTAACGCAGCCCAACATACTTCCGCCCGACGCGCCTCGGTCGCACGACCAATAGACAAACATTGCGC
>DATLXD010000129.1:0-6512 GCA_035575965.1 Pyrinomonadaceae bacterium
CGGCGCGAGCGGCTCGGTCATATCGAGCTTGCTTCTCCGTGTTCGCACGTCTGGTTTTTCAAAGGTTTGCCGTCACGCATCGGTCATCTGCTTGATATAACTTTGCGCGATTTAGAAAAAATTCTTTACTTTGAAACTTACATCGTGGTTGATCCGGGTGATGTGGCGGAACTAAAGGAAAAGGATTTGCTGACGGACGAACGCTACCGCGAATTGATGGAGGAATTTCCGCATCAATTCGTAGCGAAAATGGGCGCGGAAGCCATCAAAGAACTTTTGATGAAGATTGACATTGCCGAACTCGTTACCGAACTCCGGCAGAAAATGAAAGATGAAACTTCGCAGCAGAAAAAGCTGAAGTATTCAAAGCGATTGAAAGTTTCAAACTCATTTTTGAAATCCGGCAACAAAGCCGAATGGATGATTTTGGACATCATTCCGGTCATTCCGCCCGAACTTCGACCGTTGGTTCCGCTCGACGGCGGACGTTTTGCGACTTCCGACTTAAACGACTTGTATCGCCGCGTTATCAATCGCAACAATCGTCTGAAAAAATTGATGGAATTGCGCGCGCCGGAAGTTATCGTTCGCAACGAAAAACGGATGCTGCAGGAAGCCGTTGACGCGCTGTTCGATAATGGTCGTCGCGGTCGCGTTTTGCGTGGCGCAAACAATCGTCCGCTTAAATCTCTTTCGGGAACACTCAAAGGGAAGCAGGGACGTTTTCGCCAAAATTTGCTCGGAAAGCGCGTCGATTATTCGGGACGCTCGGTTATCGTCGTCGGACCGGAACTCAAACTGCATCAATGCGGTTTGCCGAAGAAAATGGCTTTGGAACTTTTCAAACCGTTTATCTACAACAAATTGGAAAAAGACGCACACGCCGCGACGATAAAGCAGGCGCGTGAAATGGTTGAACGGCAAGAGCCGATTGTTTGGGATATTCTCGAAGAAGTTATCCGCGAGCATCCGGTTTTGCTCAACCGCGCTCCGACGCTTCACCGTTTGGGAATTCAAGCGTTTGAGCCTGTGCTTGTCGAAGGCAAGGCGATAAAAATTCACCCGCTCGTCTGCACGGCGTTTAATGCCGATTTTGACGGCGACCAGATGGCGGTTCACATTCCACTTTCGGCGGAAGCGCAAATCGAAGCAACCGTTTTGATGCTTGCCTCGAACAATCTTTTGAGTCCTGCGTCGGGACAGCCGATTACCGTGCCGTCGCAGGACATCGTTCTCGGCTGCTATTATTTGACGCTCGACCGCGAAGAATTGAAGGGCGAAGGCAAATCGTTTAATTCGGTTGACGATGTTTTGCTGGCACTCGACGCGAAAGCCGTTGAAACGCAAACGAAAATCAAGCTGCGCTGGAAAGGCGATTTGATTGATTTGACGAAGGAACACAACACGCAGGATGTAATGCGGGCGGTCAGCCGTCCGGTCGACAGCTTGATTGAAACGACCGTCGGGCGTGTGATTTTGAATGAGCGTCTGACGCGCGACGGTTTGCCCTTTGTCAACGGAACGCTGAAAAAGAAAGGCTTGCAGTCGTTAGTCAGCTTCTGTCATTTGAAACTCGGTCATGACCAGACAGTCGTGATGCTCGATGATTTGAAGGCAATGGGTTTCCTTTATGCGACTCGTTCCGGCGTGTCAATCGGCATTGACGATATGGTGACGCCGCCGAGCAAAAAGAAAATCATTGAAGATGCGCGTAAGGAAGTTGACAAACTTCAAAAGCAATACGAAGACGCGACGATGACGAATATGGAACGCGTTAACAAGGTGACGGCGATTTGGTCGGATGTAACCGACAAAGTTGCGAAAGAAATGTTCTTAGCGATGAACAAGCGCGAAAAAGACCGCAAGGAATTAAATCCGATTCTCGTGATGGCTGATTCGGGAGCGCGTGGTTCAGAAGCGCAGATTCGTCAACTTGCCGGTATGCGCGGTTTGATGGCGAAACCGTCGGGCGAAATTATCGAAACGCCGATTGTCGCCAATTTCCGCGAAGGCTTAAACGTGCTGCAATACTTTATTTCGACGCACGGTGCGCGAAAAGGTTTGGCAGACACGGCTTTGAAAACGGCTGACTCCGGTTATCTGACACGCCGTTTAGTTGACGTAGCGCAGGACGTTATCGTGTCCGAACAGGATTGCGGAACGCTCAGGGGAATTTGGGCGGAAGCGATTATCCGCAACGGCGAAGAAGTCGAATCTTTGCGCGACCGCATCGTCGGATGCACGTCTTTGGATGACATTATTGACCCGGTGGACGGCATAACGATTGTCGAAGCAAATCGGGAAATTGACGAAGACTTAGCCGGACAGGTGCAGCTTTCAGGTCTGCAGAGAGTCCGCATTCGCTCGCCGTTGACGTGCGAATCGCGTCGCGGTATTTGCGTTAAATGCTACGGGCGTAATTTGGCAACCGGAAATACAGTTGAAATCGGCGAAGCAGTCGGCGTTATCGCCGCGCAATCAATCGGCGAACCGGGAACTCAGTTGACGATGAGAACATTCCACGTCGGCGGAACGGCACGGTTTGAACAGGAAACCAAACACGCGGCTTCAATGGACGGAACGGTCACATTCTTGGACGATTTCAAAGTTATCACGAATCGCGCGGGCGAACAGATTTCAATGAAACGCGGAAAATCAGACCTCGCTTTAATGGACGAACGCGGACGTGAAGTTGCGCGTTATCAAATCGTCTACGGAGCGCACGTTCACGTCAAAAACGGTCAAAAGGTTAAGGAAGACGACCTTTTAGCAACTTGGGACCCGTTCACGTTCGCCATTTTGACGGAAGTTTCGGGGACTGTAAAATTTCAGGACTTGAAAGAAGGCAAAACGCTCGAAGAAGACATTGATAAAGTTTCGGGACAAAAACGCCTCGTGGTAAAAGATTCGGATGAAAAACAACAGCCGCGTCTGGAAATCCGTGGTAGCAGCAACAAGGTTTTGAAAACTTATCAAATGCCGATTCGCGCCAATCTTTATGTCGAAGACGGGCAAGTGGTTGAAGCGGGTGACATTATCGCCAAAATTCCGCGTGAAACGACTAAGACGAAAGATATTGTCGGCGGACTTCCGCGTATTGTCGAGCTTTTTGAAGCGCGTCGTCCGGGTGAAACAGCCGTGATGTCGGAAATCGACGGAACAGTTAAATTCGGTGCGATTGCAAAAGGTAAGCGCAAACTTATCATTACGGGCGACGATGGCGGCGAACGCGAATATGATATTCCGCGCGGAACGCATATTGCCGTTCAGGAGGACGACCACGTTAGAGCGGGCGAGCCGCTGATGGATGGACCGCTTAATCCGCACGATATTTTGCGCGTTCTCGGAACCGAAGCGTTGCAGGAATATATCGTCAATGAAATCCAGGAAGTTTATCGTCTGCAAGGCGTGAACATCAACGACAAGCATATCGAATGTATCGTTCGTCAAATGCTTCGCTGGGTGAAAATAAAAGATGTCGGCGACACGGATTTCCTTTTGGAAGAACAAGTTGACCGCTTCCGCTACGAAGACGAAAATCGTCGCGTAATGGATGAAGGCGGACAGCCTTCGAGTGCCGAGCCGCTTCTTTTGGGTATCACGAAAGCCTCGCTCTCAACCGATTCGTTTATCTCGGCGGCGAGTTTCCAGGAAACGACCCGTGTTTTGACCGAAGCCGCAATTTCCGGTCGCGTAGATTATCTGCGCGGCTTAAAGGAAAACGTCATTATGGGACGACTGATTCCGGCGGGAACGGGTATGAAGTATTACCGCAACGTCAAGGTTGATTATGACCCGACGGTTAATCAGAAAAAGGAAGAGGAATATGACGATTTTCCGCTTATCAGCGGCGGTTTGGACTTACCTGTTCCGATGGATGTTCCGGGCGTCGAAGCCGACAATTTTGACGAAATCGAGGGAATTGACGATTTAGACGCGGAAGAGGAATTTAAATTGGACGACTCGTTGGAAGTCGAAGATGAAATTGACGACCTCTAAAAGCAATCTCGGTAAAAATAAAAAAGGCTGAAGGTTTTACGACTTTCAGCCTTTTCTTTCTAACGTCAAAATTACCCGCGAATTTTCTTTAGCCACCAACGCATACCGACCAGCAAAAATCGCCAATCCTTGAAAAATTCCGGCGGTTTTCCCTCAAAATAATGCCCGACAAACTGCAGAATCCAACCGACGGTAAACAGCGCAGTCGGCACAATCCAAAAGCCTCTGACAAATATCGCCGCCGGAAAAAGCGGCAGCGACAGCGCAATCATCGGAATCCCGATTTTGTGCGTCAGCTTATTTATCGGGTGCTGATGACTGTGCGAATACTCTTCAATCCATTCTTCCGAAGATTTTCCGCCAAGCATAATTTACTCCTTTTATTCCTGCGACTTTACAACAAAATGATTTTATTCTTACTGAGCGGGACGCGGCTGACTCATCGGGCGCGGAAAGCTAACGGGGCTTTTGTTTCCCGCCTTATCAATGGCGCGAACACCGAAAAAATAATTGTCCTTCGACATTTCCTTTGCCGTGTAGGCGGTAACATTTCCGACAAAACGCGAATTTGTCCAAAAAGGCGAAGTCGTGTCGCGCCAGACAATTTCGTAACCCGCTAAATCCGCGTCTTGACCGTCGTCCCATTTCAAATCCGTATCGTTGGTAAGCCGTCCCGTAATGATGCCGACATTTTTCGGACGCGCGGGCGCAAGCGCAAGCATTGCAAGCGAGGCGGCATTTATCCGCGTAACATTCGCTATATAATCAAAATCGACAAATTCGATTGTATCGCCGTAAAATACATTATTTTCCGTGCGGAGATTTTGATGCTGATGCGTGTAATCTTCGTTCGGCTCGGTAAAACGCACAGCCGCAAAACCGCGTTCGAGAAACGGTCTATGGTCGCCGCCGCGCCCGTATCTGTCGCGCCGATAAATAATTTGAACGCGAAATTTCGGCGAGTAAACATCGGCGACTTCTTTGATAAATCTTCCCAACTGGCGCGAAGCCGAATCATTTTCGCCGCCGACGCTGCGGCGCGTTTCGGCTTGTTGTTCGGTTTCGTCCGAAGGCACACCTTCGGCAAACACTCGTACCGATTGACGGTCAGGCGAGTTTTTATAACTCGTTACGCCGCCGATGATGTCGTTGGTGAACATCGCTTCGATATTTACTGCGTTTTTCTTCGCTTGTTCGGCATAATAAGTCGCGCCTAAAAGTCCTTGCTCTTCGCCCGGAACAGCCATAAAAACAATCGTCGCGTCGAATTTTCGTTTCGACATCACCCGCGCCAACTCCACAACGGCGGCAGTTCCCGAAGCATCGTCGTTCGCGCCCGGCGCGTCGCATTTCGCGTCGGTCGGCAACGTACACATCGAATCGTAATGACCGGAGACGACATAAACTCTTTCAGGATTCGTCGTGCCTTTCAAAGTCGCTATAACATTCGTCAAATTCGTCGGTTCGGGAATGCGGGTAGCTTTCGGCTGTAAAAACATCTGCTTTTCAACCTGCAAACAATTGCCGCAATCTGCGCTGATTTTTTGAAACTCGCCGAACAAATAATCACGCGCCGCGCCGATTCCGCGCGTCGGATTGTCTTGTTCCGACAAAGTGTTGCGCGTGCCGAAAGAAACGAGCTTGCGAATCGTCGTTTCGATATTTTTCGCCGAAATTTCCCGCAGCATTTTTTGAATTTCCGCGTTCGGTTTTTCTTTCGATTTTTGAGCGAAAGAATTCATCGCAAAGACACAGAGACACAGAGACAAAACGAAAACAATTTTTGATTTCATAATTTTAGCCGATAAAAAACAAAGAAGTTGAAAACACAGATTAACACAGATTAACACAGATAGAAAACAAAAAATCTGTGCCTATCCGTGTGTATCTATGGTTAAATATTTCTCAAAAACTCTATGTTCTCGGTGTTTGTGTGGTGAAATTTATCTTTCTAAAACATCAAACGCCTGCAAGCGATTACCGTCCGCCGAATAAAGCAAGCCGATGGTTTCATCGGTTGTAAAACGCGCGTCGGGTTCGGAAACTAAAACGAATCTCGCGTCTCGTCCCGTGTGAACATTTACGCCGACCAAACCTTTTTTATCAAACGGCTTCGGTAAATCGGTGTAAAAATACATGTAATTTCCCCGAAGGTCAGCCAGACGTTTGCGGCGCAAAAAGTAATCGGAAAGTTTTTCGACTTGGCGCACCGGGTCGAGTCGGTCAAGCAGACTTTCCTGCACGTCGGCGCGAGAAGGCGTTGCGCGGTCAATCGCTTTTCCGATGATTCTCCCACGAATATTTGCGGCGTTCGGTAAACTCGGCAAATTCGACGCGCTGTTTTGCAAACCACTGATGCGATTTAAAAGATTCGGCGTTCTCGCGGAGATTCCGTAAAGACTGATTCTGTTTGCAGCATAATTTCTCGCCGAATTCGCGGCAAGCGTCGTCAAATCAAACGAAGAAAATCGTGTTTTAAGTCCTGACCAGCGAAGTCCGAGAACCGACCGCGC
>DATLXD010000130.1:0-1968 GCA_035575965.1 Pyrinomonadaceae bacterium
TAAACTCATTTAGCGAACGGGCGCGAGCCATCGCCCATTTTTGTTCAAACAATCGTCCGCTGACTTCAATCGACGCGGCACTCACCGCGAGAGATTTTCCCGCCCGCAAAGCGACAATCGCACCGTGATGAGTTTTGCGAAAAGTAAATCGCTTCGTTTCTAAGTTTCCTTGATTGTTAACACGGATTTCATCAGTCCATTCAACGGCGTTGCGGTAATTGTTTCCGTAACGATAAGCAAGCGGATTTTGCGGTTTGTCGAAAGTTTCAACAAAAACATCCGTCGAATCCGCGCCCGTATTCGTGTGACTCCAACCGAGCGTTCCGTTGTGTCCCGACCAGATATAAGGCGAGCCGAGCATTGCAAAACCGGAGATGTTTAATCCTTGATTACTGTGCAGATGCGTTTCGTAACGCTGCCCGCCGCCGAAGAAACCGACGTGCGGATTGATAAACAGCAGCGCGTGTCCCGACTGGCTTTTCTGCGGGCTGATTGCCCACATATTCGAGCCTTCCGCCTCAATTGATTCACCCGAAGGCGTATTTTGCGGCGCGGCGGGAACCTCTTTGAAAAGCGTCCGTGTTTCCTGCGTCGTAATTCCTAGAGACGCAGGCGACGGCGCACCGGTTATCAGCACGAACCACGGCTCGAAACGGTTAATCAATCCGGGACGAACTTCCGGGTGTCGTTCGAGATAATAGTTGATTCCAGCGGCGTAAGCATCGCACAGTTTTCGCATCGGCGGGCTTAAATTTTTGTATTCATCCTGCGCTCGCCTGCT
Organism: Pyrinomonadaceae bacterium; assembly: GCA_035575965.1. Classification (GTDB taxonomy): domain Bacteria; phylum Acidobacteriota; class Blastocatellia; order Pyrinomonadales; family Pyrinomonadaceae. The sequence goes on from DATLXD010000130.1 coordinate 782, forward strand.
CGTCTCAAAAAGCCGCGCCATCAAATCTCCGGCAAGCCGCGATTGCCCGTAGACTTCCGCCGCGCGTCCTAATTTATTGATGTGGTCTTCTTCCAACTGCCGGAAATTGTCTTCGGCTTGGGCATACATCAACCCGAAAACGACGCTCGCGTCCGTAAGTCCGTAAACGTGCGGAACTCCGAAAGTATCTCTGTAAATCGTCACCGAGCGGGCAAGATTTTTCGTCGCTTTGTCAGCGGCAAATATTTGACCGCCGAGCAAACTCAGAGAGATGAATATAAAAGCTATCGCCATCTTTACCGGAGTTTGTCGTCTTAAAAGAAGTCTCATTTATTTACCCCAAACGGAAAATTTTGCTTTTGAAAATTCGACGGTTCAACAGTTTCACAAAACATTTTTTCAAAATTGTTATTGAGTAGTTGCGCAGTCAGATTTCTTTTTTTAATAGCGAATAGTTAATAGTAGAAAGTTAATAGTTTGGAAACACAGCTATTAACTTTCACTCTTCGCTATTCATTGACCTTCAGTAAATTTTGTTTCAACTGCCTGACTCATAGTTAATGTTATTTACATAAAGCAAATACTTCGGGTTTTCGTCGTCTTTGTGAAAACCGCTGCAAACCAAATTTTCGGCAAACGCTTTTTGAAATTCGTTTTTTACTCTTTGCTGTTCGCTGACGGCTTTTTCGGGATTTTGTTTTACTAAATCGTTCCAGTCGTTTGAGATTTCAACCGTCGCGGCAACATCGGTTTTTTCAGTAAAATTTTCGCCTTTTGACAGAGCGACGACCTTTTCGTTTTCCAAATGCCATTCGGCAAAAAGCCTGTCGCTGTCGAGTCCGATTTTGTCGGCGGCGTAGTCTGTGCCGTAAAAATTCGGCGCGTAGGATTTGATAACCGCGCCGAGCTTTTCCAGATTAAAAAAAGCGTTTCTGGCTTGAAAAGGCTGAAACGTCCATTTGATAAATTTGACGTTTTCCTTTAACGCTTGCTCGCGCTGCGCCCATTTGAGCTTTGCGCCGATTCCCAGACTTTGAAAATCTTCCGCAACGGCGGTCATATGCGAATAAAAAAATCTTTCATCGCGCAGAAATCCGGGAACGCTCAAAACAAAGCCGACGAGTTTTTCCGCCGCAAACGCGCCTAACACAAAACCGCCCGCCGATTTGGTTACAACCAAATGACGA
>DATLXD010000131.1:0-2790 GCA_035575965.1 Pyrinomonadaceae bacterium
TATTCGCCGTAATTGCCTTTGACCTTTGCCAGAATCCGTTCGTTTTTGATTTGGCGTTGGTAAAACTTGCCGATGTAGCGATTGACCTTTTCGGAAATACCGCCATAAACGCGAAGTTCTTTGCCGACAGCCTTTTTTGCCTGTTCGATGTCCATAAAATCAAAAAAGCGAGCCGCCGAAAAATCCGAACATTCCTTCCTTTGCCGCTTCGATTGCCCGCAAATCGTCGGTTTGGCGGAGTTTGACGTTGAGCTGTTGATTCAAACCTTTGAGCAAATCGAAAATCGCCTCGGAAGCGACGCGGATTTCCTGCGGGCGGACGTTTAATTTTTGCAGCGACTCGAAAAGATGCTGACTGATTTCCGTATAATTTTCGAGGTCGTCTTCCTTCGGCTGAATTATTTGAAAACCCGCAATCATCCCGTTTCGACCGTCGGCGAGCATCAGCATTTTCGGGATGTAGGGACGTTTTCCTTTCTCGCCGATTGGAGTCGGCGCGTAGAACAAATCTATTTCAAGAATAAAATTTTTGTTTTGCGGAAAGGCTTTTAGTTCGTCAACCAACGCCTGCGGAACTTTTATGAAAAATTCCTTTTCGGCAGGCGGCGGAATTTCTCGTATTTCATCACGCCAAACGAAATTTTTACCTTGTGTTTCTGCCACGCGCGCCAGAACGACTTCATTTTCCGTATCGCTTTCGTCAACCAAAATATCCGGGTTTTCCCTGACGCGCGGCGCGACTTCCAAAGTTTGCTCAATCGCGTAAATCAGAAAATGCGCTTCTTCCGACGTGATAAACCATGGCATAAAACCCGGTCTGATGCTGCGAAATAGTGGATAGTTTTGCGAGCCGCGAAACTTTAGCCCAAGTTTTTTAATTAAATCGCGGTCTTGTTTTTCGAGACTTTCGCGGTCTTCAAACGAAACCTGAAGTTGCGGAATCTCAAACAGCGCAAAAGGTTCGGCTTCGAGTCCCGCTTCCTGAAAATCCCAGAATCCGTAAAGCCCTTCCGCGCCGAGATAAACGCCGATTGACAGATGCTCGCCTATCATTCCCATCGCGCTGACAAACCCGGTTTCCTTCGTGTCGGGATTTTCCACGCCGAAAATTTGCGTTTCGTCCATCCATTCCCACGGCGCGAGTTTCTTTAATTCGGCGGCAAGTTCGTAAAGCCGTTTCCATTCTTCGGTTGTCGGTTGTTTAAATTTTGGTTTCATAAATTTCTATGTCAATAAAATTTCGGTAAAACCGGCTTTCTCGGCGGCAATTGCCAGACGTTCATCAGCCGTAATAAACGGACGGCGGCGCGGTTTTTCCTGACACCAAACGAGTGCCGCCGCGAGTTGAAACGAATCCAAAGCCCGCAAACCATAATTTTCGGGTAAATCATTTGCCAATTCGATAACTCTTTCAACGGGCGAAACGATGCGGCAAGTTTTCCTAAGTTTTTCCCACAAACGCAAGGCTTTGACGACTTCTTTTTCCGTCAAATCGCCGTTTCGTTTGAGCCTCGCCAAACCGCTGTTGATTTCAACCGAAGTTTCCCACCAAACGACAATTTTTGGATATTTTCGCAGCCACTTTTTTGATTGCGTCGTGAAAATTTGCGAACAACAAAGCGGCAAAATTGCGCTCGTGTCCCAAAAAGCAATTTCAGTCTTCATCGCGTTCGTCCGTGATGGCTTTGATTGCCGTTTGGCTTTTCAAAGCCGAGCGTTTTTCTTTCAAAAATGATTTGGAAACTTCGCTTTCTTCGGGCAGACGCAAAACGCCGGCTGCCGCCAGAGCCAATTCTTCGGCGGAAAAATCCGAAGTGTTATGAAGCGGAACAATTTTGGCAATCGGTTGATTTCTATCGCTTATCAGGATTTCTTCGCCGCGCCTTACATCGGCTAGAAAACTGCTCAAATGATTTTTTAGTTCGGCGATGTTTGTAGTTCTCATAATTTATAAAACCTCGACTTGGCTATTATAGCCAAGTTCTAACATAACGCGAAACCTTTACCCAAAGCTGCAACAAGCTCGTCAACATTATCTTTCGTCGAATTGAGCATCATTCCCGTGCGAATCACGTTGCCGTAAAGCCCACCTTTGCCGATGAGAACGCCGCGCCGTTTAGTTTCCTCAAAGACCTTCAAAACTGCTTCGGGCGCAGGCTCTTTCGTTTCGCGGTCTTTGACTAGTTCGATGCCCTGCATCAAACCCATTCCGCGCACGTCGCCGATGATTGGATATTTTTCCTTTAATTCTTCAAACTTTTCGCGTAAGTATGAGCCGACGATTCGCGCGTTAGTTTTCAAATCTTCTTCTTCAATCAATTTAATTACGGCAATCGCGGCGGCAGTCGAAACGGGATTTCCGCCGAATGTCGCAAACGTCAAACCGGGAAATTTGTCGGCGACTTCGGCGGTCGCAATCGTCCAGCCAATTGGCACGCCGTTGCCCATTCCTTTTGCCGACGTAATGATGTCGGGTTTTACATCCCAATGCTCGATGCCGAACCATTTGTCGCCGGTTCTGCCCCAACCGGTTTGCACTTCGTCGGCGATAAAAAGCCCGCCGTGTTCGCGCGTGATTTCTTCGACTCGTTCAAAATATCCGGCGGGCGGCACGATAAAGCCGCCGACACCCAAAATCGGTTCAGCCATAAACGCCGCGATTTCGCCGGTCGTCGTCGTTTCAATCACGTCTTTCACGTCTTCGGCGCACGCCAGACCGCAATTGGTCGGCGACAGATGAAGCGGGCAGCGATAGCAATACGGCGCGCGGGCGTGAACGATTCCGGCAAC
>DATLXD010000132.1:0-12007 GCA_035575965.1 Pyrinomonadaceae bacterium
TCGCGCACGTTTCAAAACATCCGGCTTTTTCCTTCGATGACCGTTCTGGAAAACGTCATAACCGCGTGTCATCGCCACGCCAACCAAAATATGCTCGACGCGGTTTTTCGTCTACCGCGCTATTTTGCCGATGAAGCCGAACACCGCAAATTTGCAATGGAACTGCTCGAAATTTTCGACCTTGTAAAGTATAAGGACGAAGGCGGAACTTCACTTCCATACGGTAATCAACGGCGTTTGGAAATTGTCCGCGCACTCGCCACGCGCCCGAATTTATTGCTTTTGGACGAACCGGCGGCGGGAATGAATCCGTCTGAGCAAGAAGATTTAACCGGTTTGATAAAGCAAATCCGTGACCGTTTCGGCTTGACAATCGTGCTGGTCGAACACAATATGCGCGTCGTAATGGGCGTTTGCGACCGTCTGCAAGTCATTGATTATGGCAAATCAATCGCGCTCGGACTTCCGCAAGACATAAAGAACGACCCGAAAGTTATCGAAGCATATCTGGGAGATTAAGTAAGTAAGCAGTAAGCAGTGAGCAGTGAGCAGAAATTTTGCTTTCAACTGCTTACTGCTCACTGCTCACTGCTCACTGATTAATATGTTAGTTTTAGAAAATGTATCCGTAAATTACGATGCCATCGAAGCCTTGACTGATATTTCCTTGACGGTCAACCAAGGCGAAGTCGTAACTTTAATCGGCGCAAACGGCGCGGGCAAAACGACGACTCTGCGGACAATCACCGGCTTGCTTAACCCGAAAAACGGGCGCGTAATGTATGAGGGCAAACAGATTAGCGGAATGCCGACCTTTAAACTCGTCCCGATGGGAATTGCGATGTCACCTGAAGGTCGCGGAGTTTTTGCAAATTTATCGGTGCGCGAAAATTTGGATATGGGCGCGTATATCCGCAAAGACAAAAAGGGAATCTCGGACGATATGGAACGCGCCTTCACGCTTTTTCCGCGCCTCAAGGAACGCGAGAAACAAAAAGCCGGAACGCTTTCCGGCGGCGAGCAGCAAATGCTGGCGATGGGACGCGCGATGATGTCGCGCCCGCGTCTTTTATTACTTGATGAACCTTCGCTCGGACTCGCTCCGCTTCTGGTTCACACGATTTTTGAGGCGGTTGACAACATTCGCAGCGAAGGCACGACGATTTTGCTCGTCGAACAAAACGCCAACGCCGCGCTTCATCATTCAGACCGCGCGTATGTTTTGGAAACCGGCAGAATCGTGATGGAAGGCGATTCCAAACAGCTTGCCGCCGACCCAAGAGTTAAAGAGGCTTACTTAGGAGAGTAAAAAAAATCAAGAAGAGTAGAAAAGGCAGATATAGAAATCTGCCTTTTCTACTTAATTTCAACTGTCTTAATTTCCCTGCGGCGGAGCTTGCTGTTGCTGCTGCATTTGCTGTTGAAGTTGCTGCCGGAGTTCCGGCGGAATCTGAGGCGATTGCGGAGTTTCCGTATCGGAATCTGTTTCAAGTTTTGCCAGCGCATCCTGATAAATTTTTATATCGCCTTTGGTTTCCATTTCGTGCCGCTTTGAAGCCAAATAATCGGAAAATACCTGTCCGCGTTTTTGCGTGAGCGATTCTGCGATAAGTTCGTCGCGCTGTTTGGCAAAATCAGCCGTGTCGGCTTCCTGGCGGTTGCTTACGCCGACGACATACCAATTATCGTTAACCTTTATCGGCGTTTTCGTAACTTCACCTGTCTTTAAATTGAAAATCACATCTTCCAGCGCATCGCTGGTTGCCGCGCTCGGACCTTGACCGAGCGGTGAACCTACAATAAAACTTTTCGCTTCCTGCGCCTTTAAACCTTTTCCTTGCGCGGCGACACCAAGATTGCCCGCCGAAGCCGCGTCCGCCGCGATTTGTCTGGCGATTTCTTCTACTCTCATTCTGGCTTGTTCAATTTTTACGGTTTCGGCAACTCGGTCTCGCACCTCTTCAAATTCGGCATCGCGCGGCTCGCGTTTTTCGACTAGGAGCGGAATGGCGAAACCATTTTGGACGGGAATTTTATCGCCGACATCTGATTGATTTTCAAGTCCGGCGATGCCTTCTTCAAACTGCGGCGAAATTCCGACATTTTCAATCGTATCACCCGGTTTTACAAATCCCGTTTCGCGCACCATATCTTTCTGGCTCATATTCGCTTCGGCGGCAAATTCTTCCGCCGTTTTCTGCACGTCTTTTGTTTCCTTCAAACGCTCGGTAACTTTTTGCGCAAGCTCGGCGGCAACGGCATACGCGCGGCGATTTCTGAGACTTACTTCAATTTCCTTTCTCGCGTCTTCAAAAGTTTTCGGCACAGCTTCACCACGACGCAAAATATAATATCTGTCTTGATATTTTATCGGTTCGGTTACTTCGCCCGGCTCCATTTTCAAAAGCTGTTGATACGGGTCGCTCGGATTATTTTTGTTTTCCCTAACCAATCCCGGCAGTTTTCCGCCGCTTGCCGCGCTTTTCGCGTCTTCCGATTGACCTTTTGCAAGTTCGGCAAATGCTTCCTGCGAGATTTTACCATTGTCTTTTCCGGCTTGCGCCACTAACTCATTAGCTTTTGCCAAAACCTGATTTTCGGTTTCCGGCTTCGGAATGCGCAAAACGATTTGTTGTCCCTCGACACCCAATTGCATTCTATCGGCGGGAATTTTTTCGTATTCAGCTCTTAAATCTTCTTCTGAAATCGTCAATTTCTCACCGAGTTTTGAAGTATTTAGAAAAATGTAACGAATCTTCTTTTGCGGAACATCGATATAGTAATTTTTCTTGTTCTGCTCGAAATAATTTTTTAGTTCTTCGTCAGTCGGTTTGATGGTTTGCGCTAAATCCGCGCTCGATACGGGAACGTAACTTAAGTCAAACTTGGTGTTTTTGCGGTTGTAATCATTTAAAACTTGTTCTTCTGAAACGGTTACACCGGAAGTCAGAAATACCGCGAGCTTTTGCCCGCTCAACTGGTCGCGCACCGAGTTTTCAAAACTTTGAATGCTTCCGAATTGTTCCGTCACATTTTCTTCATAACGTTTTTGGTCGAAGGATTGACCATCGATTTTATTTTGTTTGCGAATATACGCGGCGACTTCCGCGTCCGTCGCCGTCAATCCGAGTGCTTTTGCTTCACCGCGAATGAGGCGTTCCCGAACCAAATTGTCGAGTAGAAACTTGGCTGGTAGCGGTCGCCCCAGGCGGTTCATATTTTCCTGCTGCGTCGCCAAATCGGCAATCGTAACCTGTTCGCCGCCGACTTTGGCAACCGTCGTTTCATCGCGGGTCAAATTTCCTTGGACGGCATTCTGAGTCGGTGAGTAAAATAATACAAGGCTTAAAACCATGATGAGAGCAAAAAGAATAAGAACGAAATTGCGCGTTCTTTCCATACGGCTGAAAAACTTTAACATTTTTTATTTCCTGTTCGTCTGAAGATTATTTTATCTTAAAATTCGTTGTCAGTTGAGACAAATGGCAATTTTATCAAATTACGGCACAAAGTCCAATCCTGGTTGGAGTGAGTATAGAAGGCTGAAATTATTTTTACTTCAGCCTTCATCGTTTAATTTTTAAGTTCAACGTTAATTGTCGCCATCGCCTTTTTTATCATCGCCGCCTTTTTTACCTTTTGGTTTTATTCCTTCGGATTTCGGCTTCTCAGGCAGCGGTTCGGGCTTTTTGACCGGAGCGGGCGGCGGAGGCGGTTTCGGAGTCTCGTTCTGCGGAACGACGTTTGGTTTCGGATTGTTATCGGGTTGACTCACATCCGTCGAAGTCAGCGGCAAAGTCGAATCAATCGTCGAATCTCCATCAGTTGCAACTGTTTTGCCAACACTCCGACGAGCTTTCGGTCCTGCATTGAAACTGATGCCGAGACTTTTTCCAGCTTCTTCAGCTTTTTCGAGTTTTTCCATTTCCTCGCGTCTGCGCTGTTCGGCGAGTGCTTTGATGTCGGATGTCATCGGCGGCGTTTTGTAAAAAGTTTCCTTTTCCTTGCCTTTCATAAACGGAATCATAAACGCATTAAAGTAGGGAAGCGCGCCGTGTCCGCCGGTCATATTATCGCCGAGATTTTCCTTTTTTGTCGGATTTCCCATCCAAACTCCGGTGACATAAGTCGGCGTGAAACCGACAAACCAAACGTCCGTATGGTCGTTGACCGTGCCGGTTTTCCCCGCGACCGGCTGCCCGCTCGCGTTTGCGCCTTGCGCCGTTCCAAACGGAAGCGAGACCACGCCGCGCATTAATTCGACCATCGTTCCCGCCACATATTCGCTGGTTACTTTGGAAGTTTTGTTGTCCCATTCTTCCAAAAGGCTTCCGTCGCGGCTGAAAACTTTCCGAATGAAATGCGGCAGAACGCGCACACCTTTATTGGGAAAAGTCGAATAAGCCGAAACCATTTCGATGAGCGAAGCCTCGCTTGCGCCGAGCGCGGACGGCAGACTCGGAGCCATTGGGTTGGTAATTCCGAAACGGCGAACCATTTGCGCGCCGGTCTGCACGCCGACCTGGTCGAGCAGATGAACCGCCGCCAGATTATAGGATTTCGCCAGCGCGACACTCATCGGCACGTTGGCGTGGCTGAGCGAGCCGTCGTAATTGTGCGGCGTCCAGTCGCCGCGCTTGATCGGCGCGCCGCTCACCATCGAATCCGGCGTCATTCCCCATTCGACCGCCGCCGTGTAAATAAAAGGTTTGTAAGCCGAGCCTGTCTGCCGCAAGCCTTGCGTCGCGTTGTTAAATCGGCTGGTGTGATAATCGTATCCGCCGACCATCGAAATTATTTCGCCCGTATGCGCGTTCAATGTAGTCATTGCCGCCTGAACTTCGGGAGTATGGGTAAGCACAGCTTGCAGGGTTTGGTCATCTTCGTCAACTTCTTTGACTTCAAATTCCGCCAGGAATCCGACCTTCAATTCGTCCTTCGGTTTTTTTCCGCTTCTGCCCATTTCCTTGGCGGTTATTGTCGCTTTGTATCTGCCGAAACGAATGGTTGCTTCATCTTTTACCAAATCGATTTTTGTTACAAGACCTTTGATGAATTCGCCTTTTTCATAATCGTCGCCATACCAATCGGCGTGTTTAAAAGTGTCGAGCTTATGCAGAACCTCTTTTTGGTCGGTAATCGGCTGGTTATTATCGGCAACCAAGATATTTTGATAATCGGAACTCCAGCGGCGACTTTTATCGTATCTTCGCAAGCCTTCGCGGACAGCTTTGGTTGCCAATTTCTGCGCGTCGACATTGATGGTCGTGTAAACTTTTAATCCGCCTTGCGCGACGCGAGTCGTATATTTTTCTTCCAAATATTTGCGAACTTCTTCGACCGGATAATCCCACGCGGTTGATTTCGGCAGCGATTGGTAATAAGCCGTGTCTGCGAGTTTAATCGGCTTGGCTTGCGCGGCATCTATTTCGGCTTGCGAATATTTTTTGGGAAAATACTTTGCCATCTGGTCAAGCACGATGTCGCGCCGCATTTTCGCTTTTTCCATATTGCGCGTCGGCGAGTATTCGGGCGATTTTGGAATCGCGGCGAGCAGCGCAGCTTCTTCCAAATTCAAATCCTTCAGCGGTTTTCCGAAATACGTCCGCGCACCGGCTTCAAATCCGTAAGAACCCGCGCCGAGAAAAACGTAATTCATGTACATTTCGAGAATCTGCCGTTTTGTGTATAAACGCTCGATTTGAAGCGCAACCATCCATTCGTTTATTTTTCGTGAATAAGTTTGGTCGCGGTAGAGAAAGAGATTTTTGGCAAGTTGCTGCGTAATAGTTGACGCGCCTTCAGTTTTTCCGGTGGTAACATTTTTGATAACCGCGCCTGCGATACGATACGGGTCAATGCCGATGTGGTCGTAAAATTTGTAATCTTCAACCGCAATCAGCGCGTCTTCTACGTTTTTCGGAATATCTTCCTCTTTTATCGGAATGCGTTTTTCAAGCGCAAATTCAGCCAAAACCGTTTCGCCGTCGTCGGCGTAAATCGTCGTCACCTGCGGTGGACGATACGTTGCCAGCGCGGAAACCTCCGTCGTGTAGTGAGAATTATTCAAGTAATACGAAGCCAAAACGCCGGTCAATCCGCCTGCCGATAAAGCCAGCAGAAGCGCGGTCGGGAACCAGACGAATTTCCAAACGCCTTTCTTTTCGGCTGTAACCGATTCGACTTCAGCCATTACAATTTTTTCTATTCTTCTTGCCATTTTATTGAAACCTCTTAATTGACAAAACGCCGCATTTTCACGCTAATAACGAAACCGATAGCGATAAATGTCGCCAGAACCGCTGAAAGCCCCGCGCTCATCAAAGGCAGCGGAACGCCGATAACAGGCAGAAATCCGAGTGCCATTCCGATATTCATAAAAATCTGACACGCGAGTTCGCCTGCAATCGCCATTATGACGAGCATTCCCGGACGGTCGGGAGCTTGTCTTGCGCCTGCTATAAGCCGCGATAAAAGCAGCGCATACGCGAGCAGAAGTGAAATGCAGCCGACAAAGCCCGTGTTTTCAGCCGTTACCGCAAAAATAAAATCCGTGTGTGGTTCGGGCAGAAATTTCAAAACGCTTTGCGAAGTTTCCGTGTCGCCTTTGATTCCCGTCAAACCGCCTTTGCCAACCGTAATCATTGATTGAACGGTGTGATAGCCAAATCCGCGCGGGTCGGCGTTTTCCGGGTCGAGGATAACTTTGATGCGTTCCTGCTGATAACTTTTGATATTTCCTGTTTCGACTCCGACCCAATATACAAGCGGCATAAAAATCAATCCGGCGACAATCGTCAAAACAACATAACGGACTTTCACTGCCGAAAGAAATAAGATAACGGCGAGAATCGGAAAATAAGTCAATGATTGTCCGGCATCAGGCTCAAGCATAATCAGTGCCAGCGGCGCGGCTAAAATCCCGATGCCGATGAGAATTTCCTTTGGTTTCAGAGTTCCGGCTTTGCGTGAGCCGAAATACTTGGCAAGCATCAAAGCGACGGGTATTTTCACAAACTCAGACGGCTGAAATTGTCCGATAAGCGGTATTTTCAGCCACGCTTGTTGTCCGTTGATTTTTACACCCAAAGGAGTCAAAACCAAAACCAGCAAAACTAACCCGAGGGCGTAGAAAATCGGTGCTGCATCAATCACACGGCGGTAATCGGTGAAAGAAACAAGCAGCATCGCCACCAAAGCAATGGCTAACCCGATGATTTGTTTTGACCAATAACTTTCCGAGGGTTGCGCGTTATAGATTTGCCACACGCCGAAACTGACAATCGCCACCGCCAAGATTGCTACAAGCCAATCGAAATCTCTGAAACTGCGTTTTTCTAAAATTGCAACCATAAAATCAACTACGGATTACGAATTTCAAATTACGCCGCTCGAACATAGACACATTCGCAATTGATAATTCGTAATTGTTATTTCATCGCCACTTGTTGTCCGCCCAATAAATCAGGATGATGTTTTGAAAGATATGTGTCATAAACACCTTTGACGGCAGGCGCGGCGTTTGACGAACCGAAGCCGGAGTTTTCAATCAAGGCGATAACGGCGATTTCCGGCTTGTAAGCCGGCGCGAAACTGACAAACCAGGCGTGGTCTTTTGCGCCGCCCGAACCGATTTCCGAGTTTTGCGCCGTGCCGGTTTTTCCGGCGATTTCAAAATTCGGGTTTTTGATTCGTCCAGCCGTTCCGCCTGCGTTAACGACGCCCCACAATCCTTTCATAACAAGTTTATTTTGTGCGGGAGTCATCTCGATGATTTTCGGCTCGGCATAGTTGTAGCCGAATCCCGCACGCGCCGGAATATAATTCGGGTCATCTTCCTCGCCGATTGCGCCGATTGGCTTGAATTCTTTTAACAGATGCGGCACATACATTCTGCCCTCCACGCCGATGCTCGACACGGCGCGAAGCATCGAAATCGGCGTGACGTTGACGGTTACCTGTCCGATTGAGGCAAAAACGGTTTCGATGTCGTTCCATTTTCCCTTGTCGCGCTTTCTGATATACGATTCAAAGGATTTTGGAGTTTGACTGATTTTTTCGTTCGGCAAATCAACTCCCGTTTGTTTATCGTATTCAAAGGTTTCAACCATTTTGATTAAACCGGGAAGTCCCAATTTTAATGCCAGACGATAGTAATAACCGTCGCAGGAATGAGTAATGGCGGAAGGCAAATCGGGCGTTCCGTGATTGCCGCTGGTGTCGCGTGTAAAGCGGTTGCCGACCTGAAGCCCGCCGCCGCAAACAATGCTGGAACGAGCAACCGTAATCGCGCCCTGCTGCAAAGCCGACACCGATTCGGGAATTTTCCAGGTCGAACCCGGATGATAACGTCCTTGAATCGCGCGATTCAAAAGCGGTCTCTCTTCATTAGTGTAATAGACGGAAATTTCCTTGCGACCTTCGGGTTTCGAACTTCTGGTTACAAAAGCGTTCGGGTCGAACGAAGGCGCGGAAGCCATTACCAAAATCTCGCCGTTGTTCGGGTCCATCGAGATAATCGTGCCACGCTTGGTTGCCGAACTTGCAAGCTGCTTTTCCGCCGTCTGCTGCAAATCAAGGTCAAGCGTCGTTACCAAATCTTGTCCGGCTTGCGGCTCTACGACTTCGAGTTCATCCTGCACACGCCCGCGGCTGTCAACCAAAACCTTTCGATAGCCCGGTTTCCCGCGCAAATATTCGTCGTAGTATTGTTCGAGTCCGCCTTTGCCGATAATATCTCCGGGACGAAAACCCTTTTCTCGAACTTCCGGTTTTTCGAGTTGTTTCGGGGGGATTTCGCCGACGTAACCGAGAACGTGCGCCAGAACTTTACCAAGCGGGTAAAAGCGTTGCGGTTGAATTTCGATACGCAGTTCGGGATATTCAAGCTCGTGCGATTCAACCCAAGTTATATCTTGAATCGTGGCATTTTCCTTTATCACCAATGTTTCAAATTCCGGCTGGCTTTTTATAAAGTTGATACGCTCGAGGACAAATTGGCGATCAACTTGCAATCCTTGAGCATAATCATCTACGCGGTCGTTGACATCGATTTTTTTAATCGGTTCGTTTGATAACGTTACGTTATAAGTCGGACGCGAAAAGACGAGGATTTTGCCGTTCCGGTCAAAAATTGCACCGCGCGGCGCAGGAATCGGAATTAGACGAATGCGCTGGTTTTCGGCTTTTTCGTTGTAATACTCGCCTTTGACAATTTGCAGATAGTAAAGACGAGCTCCGAGAATTGCCAGCAGAACAAAAGCAAATACCTGTATTATTCCAACTCTGGCGACTAAATTTTGTGCTTGGTCGTATAATTTCATTCAATTAATTTCAAATCTCAAATTCCAGATTTCAAATTATTACGAAAGTTCGGCGCGAAGTTTAGTCTCTGGTAAAGACCAACAAAATTAACGCCGGACTTTGAATTTCATTTTGCCTTTTACCTTTTTACTTTTGCCTTGTTATCTTCTGTTTCCCAAACGAATCGGATTACGCCGCCTGGTTTGCCTGCGCGGAGCAAAAACTTCGCGTTTGCGCACCTTTATATTTTCCACAAAAAAATTGTCTAAAAGCAAGTAAATAATTGTTCCGGCAATCGTCGTTCCGATGAGCGTGTAAGCTATCGTGTTAACTACCTGAGCGGTCGGTTCTTGACCCAAAAGACGGTGCATACCGTAATAGACTAAACCGTTCAGCACGCAAGCACCTGCTATGACGGGGATTCTGAGCAGCAAGTTGTCCAGATAGACGCGGCGCACAATCTCCGAAACCACATATGCAATCAACGTTTTAGAGAAACCGTTCGCACCGAGAAGTCCGCCGCTCAAAGCGTCAACCGCGATGCCCGCAACCGTACCGTAAAACAACGCTTTGATTGAATTTCGCTGGAGCGCGGCATAAACGACGATTATCAGTGGAAAATCAACGTAGACGAAAGGTTCGGCGACATTACGAAGCGTCCACTGAAGCAATATAGCGATAATCAATGCGACTGTGATTTTTACCTGTTCCATCTAATCGTCAAAAACTATCGTGAAGATTTTTTTCCACCTCTTTCATCTTTGATTACATTCGGCAAAGATTTATCATACTCGGGACGCGGCGGCGGCTCGTAAAGCAAAACGGCAACTTCCTGCATCGCGTAGATATTCGCGCTCGGTTTGATGGAAATCTGATGCGAAACGGTTGCCGACCCGGAACGCACTTCGATAATTTCTCCCAGCTTCAAGCCTGACGGATAAATTCCGTCCTGTCCGGTCGTAAAGACTGTTTCGCCGACCTTAACCTCGACGCTTCCCGACACATAACCCATTTCGAGAATTTCCTTTTTGCCGGTGCCGCTGACGACACCGAGCGCGCCGGAACCGCCGATTGCGCCGATGACCGCACCCAAACCGAATTTGTCTTTGGTTATCAAAGCAAATTGCGCGGTCAGAGGACTTAGCGCAATTACTCTGCCGACTAATGCGCCATTGGTTGCAATCGGCATATTTAACTTTACGCCGTCGAGACTTCCGCGATTGATGATGGAGGTATCGAACCAAGCCGACGGGTCGCGCCCGATAATTTGAGCCGCCAAAATTTTATACGGTGATTGCTCTTTTAATTCAAGAAGCGATTTCAGCCGCCCGCTCTCGAAGGTTAAATCTTCCTTTTGTTTGACTTCGACTTCGAGTTCCTGAATGCGTTGTTTGAGAATGTCATTTTCACTTTGGGCGATTCGCAGCGAAGAGATTGATTGGAAATAGTTGTTTATGGATGAGCTAATCGTAGTTACGGGAGATTGGAAAAAATCGGCGGCGACCTGCGTCCAAGCGCGAATTACCCGTTCCTGTGAGCCGGTCTTGGCGTCGAAAGCCATCAAGATAAAATTAAACAAAAGCAGAGCAATCATTAGCCACGGAGCTAATCTCCAAACTTCCTGTTGACTTCTTTCCGCCATCTTCTTTAGTGATAAACGTTGAACGAAATGTGATTAGTGAAAACCCGAAATTATTCAATAAACACCCACAATTAACCACTAACTACCTGTCATCAAGGAATTGTCCCATTTTACGCGCTTCAAAAGTTCAAAATCCGACAGCATTTTGCCCGTTCCAAGCACCACGCTCGAAAGTGGGTCGTCGGCAATCACGACCGGCAAGCCGGTTTCAATCATCAAACGCTTGTCGAGATTTTTCAGCAACGCGCCGCCGCCGGTCATCACGATACCGCGCTCGACAATATCGGCGGAAAGCTCCGGCGGCGTGCGTTCGAGCGCAACGCGGACGGCGTTGATAATCGTCGCTACCGAATCGGAAAGCGCTTCGCGGATTTCTTCGTCGCTGATAGTAATTGTCTTCGGAATGCCTTCTATCAAGTTTCTGCCGCGCACGTCCATCGTCAGCGGTTCTTCGAGCGGAAAACCCGAGCCGAGTGCGATTTTGATGGCTTCCGCCGTTCGCTCGCCGATTAAAAGATTGTATTTGCGTTTAATAAATTGCGTAATCGCTTCGTCCATCTCGTTTCCGGCGACGCGCACGGCGCGCGAATAGACAATTCCCGACAGCGAAATAACAGCAATATCAGTCGTTCCGCCGCCGATGTCCACAACCATATTTCCGTGCGGTTCGGTAATCGGAAGTCCCGCGCCGATTGCCGCCGCCATTGCTTCTTCAACTAAATAGACTTCGGATGCTTTGGCGCGATACGCCGAATCTTCGACCGCGCGGCGTTCAACCTGCGTAATTTCCGACGGAATACCGATAACGACGCGCGGGCGCACCCAGGATTTTCCGTTATGCGCTTTGCGTATAAAATGCTGCAGCATTTTTTCCGTAACTTCAAAATTGGCAATCACGCCGTCCTTCATCGGACGAATCGCCACGATATTGCCGGGCGTTCTACCGAGCATTTCTTTGGCATCACGCCCGACTGCTTCGACTTGGTTAGTAACTTTATTGATTGCGACAATCGAAGGCTCACTGACGACGATGCCGCGACCTTTCGCATAAACGAGCGTGTT
>DATLXD010000133.1:0-6550 GCA_035575965.1 Pyrinomonadaceae bacterium
TACATCGGTTATCGGCGATAACGGTCAATCTTTTGAAGTTCAAATTCGCACCGAAGAAATGCACCACGTCGCCGAAGAAGGCGTGGCAGCACATTGGAAATACAAGGAAAGCAAACTCGGCAAACGCGAGGAAGACGAAGCCCTCGATGAACTGCGGAAAACTGTCGAAAAACTGCTTCTGCCGCTTGTCGAATCCAACAATGAATCGGAGGATTCGGAAGATTTTATCGAATCTCTAAAGCTAGACCTTTATCCGAAAGATGTCTATGCTTTTACGCCGATGGGCAAGGTCATACAACTTCCGCGCGGCTCGACTCCACTCGATTTTGCCTACGCGATTCACTCGGAAGTCGGCGACACCTGCACCGGCGCGAAGATAAAAGGTCGCATTGTGCCTTTAAAGACCGAACTGCAAAATGGCGATGTTGTCGAAATTTTGACTACGCCGAATTCCAAACCTTCGCGCGACTGGCTCAATAATGTCGTTACTTCCAAAGCCAGAAATTGCATTCGCCATTGGATTTCCGAGCAGCAGCGCGTAGAATCCATCGACATCGGGCGCAAACTGCTGGAAAAGGAAGCACTTAAATTTCACGTTTCGCAGAAAAAATTACTAAATCCCGATGAATTAAAACGCATCGCTAATGAATACGGTTTGGGCAGAGGCGAAGATTTACTGGCAACAATCGGTTACGGAAAAACGTTACCTCGTAATGTATTAGCAAAATTTTTGGGTGCGGAAAAATTCGCCGAACTCGACCCGGACAAGAAAAAGGAAACACGGCTCGGGAGCAGTGTCAAAGCCGTCAAAAAATTTATCGGTTTGGGCGAAGACGCGATTATCGTCAAAGGCGTTGATAATCTGCTAACAAATCGCGCACGCTGCTGCAATCCGCTGACCGGCGAAAAGATTATTGGTTATATTTCGCTCGGAAAGGGAATTGTTGTTCATAACAAAAACTGCAAAAACGTCCAGCAATTAATGATTAATAGGGACCGCATCGTCGAAGTGGAATGGGCGAAAAATGACGCAAAGCATATTCAATCCGTGCGGCTGCTTGCGACGACTGAAAATCGAACGGGAATGCTCGCCGGAATTACCAACGCAATTGCCGAAATCAAAACCGGAATCCGAGACGCGCGCGCTAACATATCCAAAGACGACCGAGGTTTGATTGAAGTAACTATCGAAGTCTTCGATAAAAAACATCTTGATAGAGTTGTTAGCTCGATTGAAAAAGTGCCTGGCGTGATTGCCGTCGAAAGAATGAATTCTTAGAAGATTCCAAATTCCAATACTCTAGAGTTTAGGCATGATGACAAAGATTTTGAAAATATGGAATTTGAACTTGGAATTTGCCTTTCCCAAACTTTCCTTTTCGCTTTTTATCTGTTAAAATTCGCCTTTTGCTTAATTATTAAAGAAGAAAACAAAGGCGAAACTATTTGTGATAGAAACTATTTCAACTGAAAATGCACCAGGCGCAATCGGACCTTATTCCCAGGCTGTCAAAGCCGGAAATTTGATTTTTTGTTCAGGACAAATTCCGCTCGACCCGCAAACGGGAGAATTTGTATCCGAAGATGTTGCCGAACAAACACGACAAGTTTTGAAGAACTTGAGCGCGGTTTTAGAAGCGGCGAAAACGAGTTTGAACAATGTCGTCAAAACAACTGTATTCTTAGCGGATATGAACGATTTTGCCCAGATGAACGAAGTTTATGCAGAGTTTTTCAGCGAAAACAAACCGGCGCGGGCAACCGTTCAAGCAGCGCGCTTGCCTAGAGATGCGCGGGTTGAAATCGAGTGCATCGCGTTTGTTTAATGTTCAAAGTTCAGAGTTCAAGGTTCAAATTTAGTTGTTTTCGACTTTAAACCTTGAACTCTGAACTAAAAGAAAAGCCAAACGGCGAGATTGAATCGCAGGTTTGGCAATTAACTTTTGAGATGAATCTCGGATGAATTTACGCCGCTTTGACAATTTTGCCGCCTTTAATACAACGAGTGCAAACCTTTTGTCGCGTGTTTCCGCCTGCGGGAAGTTGGACGCGAACCGATTGCAGATTCGGATTAAAGCGACGGCGAGTTTTATTGTTCGCGTGCGAAACATTGTTTCCGAATTGCGGACCTTTGCCGCAAACATCGCATCGTTTTGCCATAATTATAAAGCCTCCAAAATAAAATTACGAGGTTGCGAGAGAAGAGTTTACCGATAAACTCAAAAACAAGATTTATAACAAATAAATTCGAGATAAGCAAGTAAACAGAGATATGGTTAATTTTCAAGGAGCAAAAGCCACAGTGCATAAACTTAATATAAAGATTTTTACGATTGCCTTTTTAGCGTTTGCCGCGTTTGCCTTAAACGCTTGTAATCGCGCCGCTTCCGGCGACGGAAGTGCAGAATCTGCTGCAAGCGTCAACGGCAAAGCAATCAAAATGGAAGAAGTCGAGCGTGCCATCAAGCTGCAGGCGCAAGGACAGGAGGCAAAACTTTCGCCGCTCGAACTCGCGCAGGCGCGTCTGCAAGTGTTAGACGGTTTGATTCAGCAGGAAGTAATGTTTCAAAAGGCTGAAAAAGAAGGAGTTGTTCCTAAGGATGAGGATGTTGTCGTCGAACTGAACAAACAAAAAACTTCAAGCGGAATGTCTGCCGAAGAATTTGATAAAAGAATGAAAGAGGCAAATGAAACAGAAACCTCCTTGCGGGAAAAAATCAAAAGAAATCTTGCAATCAAACAGCTTGTTGACAAAGTAACCGGCAAGATTGAACCGCCGAAAGACAGCGAAATTGAAGCATTTTATAACGGTAATAAAGAAGCATTCGTTAAGAAAAGAGGCGTTAAACTCGCAGCAATCGTAATTGATCCGGCTAATAACGGCGAAGGCGATACGACTAGAAACGACCAGGAAGCCGCTCTAAAAGGTAATGAAATTATCAATCAATTGAAACAAGGCGGCGATTTCGCCGCAATTGCGCGAGAAAAAAGTGAAGACCAAAGCCGCTTGCAGAGCGGCGATTTAGGAGATATTTCCGAAGACGAGTTAAGACAAAACTTTTCACCGCAGGTTGCCGCAGCTCTGATGGACCCGAAGTTTCCAATCGGACAACTTCAAATTGCACAGGCGGGAGGCAAATTTTACATTCTCAAACTTCAAGAGCGCAGCGACAAGGACGAAGATTTAACACTTGAAAGTCCTGGAATTCGCCAGAAAGTTACCGATTCGCTCATCAGTGCCCGCAAACAGCTTCTTGCCGCCTCTTATCAGGCAATGGTGATGAATGAAGCCAAGATAGAAAATTTCTTGGCGAAAAAGGTAGTGGAAAATCCGAATGAGTTGAGTGGCGCGCGTCCGGCAAGCGCGCAAACTCCGGTTGCGAATACCACTGCGAACACGGCTGCAAATGCTAACCAATCTGCAAACGCCAGCGCGAATACAAACACGAGGGTTGAAACCAAGTCTCCGGCAAATGCCAACAAAACAAAATAGTTGGTTTGGCGAAAGTGATTATACGGTAGTCAGAGGTTAGGAGTTAGAGGTCGGTAGAAAATCAATTACTGACCTCTAACCCCCAACCTCTGACTACTATTTTTTTTATGTTATTCAGACTTGCCGACATTTATAAATCATACGGCGGAAAGGAAATCTTGCGCGGTGTTTCGTTTCAAATAAATCCGAACGAAAAAATCGGGCTTGTCGGAAGAAACGGCGCGGGCAAAACGACCATTTTTCGGATAATTATCGGAGCGGAAACGCCTGATTCGGGCGAAGTCCACAAAACAAGCAATCTAAAAATCGGGCTTCTCGAACAGCACGTCGATTTTACCGAAAACGAAACAGTTCACACCGCCGCGCTTTCCGCATTTCAACTCCTCCACGACATCGAAGCGGAAATGCGCCTTCTTGAAATGAAAATGGCGCACGACGCAACGGATGCGATTCTCGACCGATATGCCGAACTGCAAACCGAATTTGAACACGAAGAAGGTTTTACTTACACGGCACGCGCAGAAGCAATCCTTCTGGGTTTGGGTTTTGCACAGGAAACTTGGGATTCAGAAACAAAAAATCTTTCCGGCGGACAAAAAAATCGTCTCGGAATGGCGCGGCTTCTGCTTTCAAATCCAGATGTTTTACTGCTCGACGAGCCAACGAATCATCTCGATGTGAACGCGGTCGAATGGCTCGAAGACTTTCTGCAGACTTACGAAAAATCCTACGTCATCATCAGCCACGACCGTTATTTTCTCGACCGAACTTGCCGGAAAATTATAGACATTGAACAGGGAAAAGCCGTTTCATACGTTGGAAACTACTCGAAATTTTTGGTTGAAAGGGAAATAAGGCGCGAGCAGCAGCAGCGCGAATTTGAAAACCAGCAAGCGTATATCAACAAAACTGAAGAATTTATCCGCAAAAATCTCGCCGGACAAAAAACTAAACAAGCCAAATCGCGCCGCACGATGTTGGCAAATATGGAGCGCGTCGAAGCTGCCGCCGTCGAAAAATCGAGCGGAAATTTCAAGCTCAAAGCGGTCGAACGCGCGGGCGTAAATGTTTTGACGGCGGAAGATTTGGCAATCGGTTACGGCGAAAACATTTTAGCGCAAGATATAAATTTCACGCTTCACAGAGGCGAATGTCTAGGAATAATCGGCGGAAACGGCACGGGAAAAACGACGTTTTTAAAAACGATTTTGGGCAGCCACCGCGAGCTTGCCGGCAAAATAATCTGGGGGGCGAAAACCGATATCGGTTATTATTCGCAGCAGCTTGAAGATTTAGACGACCGCAACGAAATTATCACGGAGCTTCGCCGTGTTGCGCCGCTCGCGGAAAACGGCGCGTTGCGTTCATTTCTGGCAAGATTTTTGTTTGTCGGTGAAGATGTTTTCAAACGGGTTGCGGATTTATCGGGCGGTGAAAAGGGAAGGCTCGCGCTGGCAAAACTTATATTTTCGCAAAAGAATGTATTGGTTTTAGACGAGCCGACTAATCATCTCGATATACCTTCGCGCGAAGCACTCGAAAGCGCACTGCAAAGTTATCAAGGAACGATTTTAACCGTTAGCCACGACCGATTCTTTCTCGACCAGGTTTCGACGCAGATTTTCTCGTTTGAGGACGATGGAAAGGTCGAGATTTTCAACGGAAATTATTCGGAGTTTCACGAATGGCGCGAAGTCCAAAGTCCAAAGTACAAAACCCAAAGTCAATCAGCATTTCAAATTTCAGTTTCCAAAATTCAAATCGAAGACCAAAAACCGAAGACAGAAGACCAACTTTCAAAAAATCAATTGTTAAAAATTGAACAACGAATCAAAGAAATCGAAACGGAGATTCCTAGTTTGGAAGAAGAGTTATCAAAGCTGACTTTAGAAATGAGTTCCGCGCAAGTTGTTTCAAGTCACGAAAAGTTGCAGCAAGTTTCGGAAAAATATGAACAAACCGAACAACAAATTAAATCGCTTTACGCCGATTGGGAAAATTTGCTGACGGCGATGAGTAAATAAAATTAGCCGCAAAAAAGCACAAAATACGCAAAGTTTAATTGTTTTAATCTTTTTTGTTTTTTGTGCCTTTTTGCGGCTATTTAAATTAACTTTCAAGACGATAATTCGGTGCTTCCTTAGTAATTATCACATCGTGAACGTGTGATTCTCTGAGTCCTGCCGAAGTTATCCGAATAAACCGCGCGTTCTCCTGTAAATCCTTGATGTTTTTGCAGCCCGTGTAACCCATTCCCGAACGAAGCCCGCCGACAAGCTGCGTGACCATTTCCGCCAGAGTTCCTTTGTAAGCGACGCGACCTTCGATGCCTTCGGGAACGTATTTTGAATCGGAAACCGTTCCTTCCTGCGAATACCTGTCGCTTGAACCTTTTTTCATCGCGCCGATAGAACCCATTCCGCGATAAGTTTTAAAATTGCGACCTTGAAAAAGAATTACTTCGCCCGGCGCTTCTTCCGTTCCGGCGAAAAGCGAGCCAATCATCACCGAATCCGCGCCAGCCGCAATCGCTTTTGCTACATCGCCCGAAAATTTTACGCCGCCGTCGGCGATAATCGGAACACCCGAATCTTTTGCCGCATTGACGCATTCGATGATTGCCGTAATCTGCGGAACGCCCGCGCCGGTTACAACGCGAGTGGTACAAATCGAACCGGGACCAATTCCAATTTTAACTGAGTCAACCCCCGCGTCAATCAACGCTTTTGTCGCTTCGGCGGTCGCCACGTTGCCCGCAATAATTTCAAAATCCGAAAACTTTTGCTTGACCCGTTTGACAGCTTCGATGACGCGCGAACTGTGTCCGTGAGCGGTGTCGATAATGATAGCGTCGGTGCGTGATTTGACGAGTTCCTCGGCGCGTTCTAAAAAATCGCCGGTTGCGCCGATTGCCGCCGCCACGCGAAGTCGTCCGAGTTCGTCTTTTGCGGCGAACGGATAACGAATGGCTTTTTGAATGTCTTTAACCGTGATTAAACCTTTGAGGAGTCCGCCGTCGTCAACGACGAGAAGTTTTTCGATGCGGTGTTTTTGCAG
>DATLXD010000134.1:0-3188 GCA_035575965.1 Pyrinomonadaceae bacterium
GCTGCTGGAAGCCTCCGCCTGCGTTTTCTTTAGAATTTCTTCACGCTTACTAATTTCCTCACTTACCGCTTTAACTTCTCTATACTCTGGCGTATAACGCACGAGAAGCTGAGCTTTTTTAGCTGTTAAGTCTTGAATATCTGCGTTTAATTTTTGAATGCGGTCTTCCAGTTTCGCCTTTCGTGCAGCCATTTGCGTGCGCATACTTTGAATCGCTTGATCCTTTCCGAGAACAGCAAAAATTTCGCCCTTAGAATTAGCGTCTACCGCCGCCGCGTAATCTGCTTCGATATTTCTTCGTTTATCTTTTGCTGTCAGCAACTGCTCACTAATGGATTTGAGTCTGCTGGCATTAAAGTCTTGACCCTGCACGCC
The DNA here is from genome assembly GCA_035575965.1 of Pyrinomonadaceae bacterium. GTDB lineage: Bacteria > Acidobacteriota > Blastocatellia > Pyrinomonadales > Pyrinomonadaceae. The sequence continues at coordinate 376 of DATLXD010000134.1, forward strand.
GGTCAGCGGCAGATTATACTTACTCTGTTCAACAATAAGTTGTTGCGACTGCGTAGCAATCGTTCCTTTCAACTCATCGATTGATTTTCCCAAATCTGCCAAATTCCTTTTCGCGCCTTGCGTTTCGCGGTCAATATCTTGCTCAATGAAAACTTCGGCGACTTTATCGGCAACTTTCGCCGCTAAATCGGGATTGGTGCTTTGGACACTGATATTAACCAGATTTGTCTTCTCGATTTGTTCGACCGTCAAACCGAGGAGAAAAATATCTGCATAGCGGTCGGCGCGTTCCTTCTCTTCGGGTGTAAGCGTTACCTGTTCGATGCCGGTTGCGTCGTCGGCAGTTTCCGTCAAAACCGGCAGAGACGCTTCCTTATTTTGAGAATCCTTATCACTTGCGAACATCGAACGAAAAGTCGAAATAAAGCCTCTGCTTTGTCCACCGAGTAAATTCGGGTCGCGGTGCAGGTTAAGGCGAATTACCACTTCGCGCATAAGATCACGATTTTTGAGAAGCAATAGCTGCGTGGGGTAGTAATTAAAGTCTTGGTTTAAGTTGATGCTAATCTCTTTCTGCTGTTTCGGCTTACGCGGCTCGATCATCATTTTGGTCTGCGCTTCAAAAATCGAAGGCTGCTTATACATATAAAACGCCACGACTGCGGTCGTTAAAATCGTCATTGTGACGATTATCGGCAGGCGTTTATAAACGACGTTGAAATACTCACGAGTCGAGCGTTTATTATCAAACGCATCGTCGTCATTCATCGGCGAGTATTTTGACGGATAATCTTGATTAATCGGTTGTAAATCGTGCGCTGTCGGCAGAGGCAGCAATCTGTTATCTTTTTCCATACTTCTATTTATTAAACCCTTATATTATTTTACTTTATAAACTGCACTTTATATTATGGCATTTTGCCGAAATTTTATGAAAACAAACTTTTTTTATACCACAGTCGTTAGAGGATTTACATCTAAAGACTTCGAGTTACGGCATTCAATTCGGAAAACACTTGTAAAATATACATTTTTTCCCGTTTCAAAGCAAAGAATTCATCGTCCCTAATTTTTGGGCTTTTGTTTCTACCGGCGCGAAACTGATATAATTTCCTTATTATAAAAAATTTATCCGAACTTTATATTGATTAAACAAGTATGATTGGAATTTCCGAAAAAGAAGAAATCTCTCAAACCAAGCGGTCAAACCACGATTTTGATTTAAGTATCGCTGGCTTCAAATATTCAGACCTCTTTGATGCTGAAAAACTCAAAGAGATTGCCGAAAAGTTTTACGATGAAGTTAAAAAAGAAAATCCAATTCTGCACGACGCTCTGACAAGATATATTCAAAATCGCGGCGCGGGCTACGAGCCAAAAGTGCAGTCGAAGATTCTAACCGATTCTGCGCCGTATTTATCTGAATTTATTGCAAAGATGTTTGGCATCGACCGCGAGCGCGAAGAATTGCGGCGGGAAATCGCCGAGCAAGACCCCATTTGGAAGTATAAATTTTTTGTTCAACGCCGCGCGATAAAAAAATTCACGCCGGAAAATCTGGTTGATTATAACGAAACTGAGTTAACCCAAGCCTTAAACGAATTTAAATATTCTGCGTTTGACGAATCTTTAATTTATGACGAAGAACTCGCCGTCGCTTATATCACAGAAAAATTACTTGAAGCCGAAGAAGTATTGACGAAGAATCTGGAAATTACGAATGATGTTCGGGCAACTTTAAAGAAAATCAATACGGCTTACGATAAGTTAAAAGACAAAACTTTTGGCAAAGTTTTCTCGCGTTTCGTTCTTGAAGCGAAAGAAACAGGTGAGCTTTTGCAAGTCAAAGCGGTTCTTTTCTTGCTTGAAGCGTGGTCGGCGATTGCATTTTTCAAAAAAGAAAGGAAATGGTATAGCTTCAAAACTCCGCACGGACTCGATTATCAAAACCTCGTGCATTTGATTCACCCGACAACAGAAGTTCCCGAACTTCTGCACGGCACGGACGAAGAAATGCGTCGGCGCGACGGTTTTAAGTTAACCGACGACAGAGGCACGCAGCGCGACGCGCTTTACGAGGTTGATTACTGCTTGATTTGCCACGAGCGCGAGAAGGACTCGTGTTCCACAGGTTTGCACGAAAAAGACGGCACGGCGAAAAGAAATCCTCTGGGAATCAAACTCGAAGGCTGTCCGCTCGATGAAAAAATCTCGGAAATGCACTTGATGAAACGGCACGGCGATTCGATTGCGTCGCTTGCTTTAGTAACGATTGACAATCCGATGTGCGCGGGAACAGGTCATCGGATTTGCAACGATTGTATGAAAGGCTGCATTTTCCAAAAGCAAGAGCCGGTGAACATTCCGCTTGCCGAAACCGCAACCTTGACCGATGTTTTGAATCTTCCATATGGTTTTGAAATTTATTCGCTTTTGACGCGCTGGAATCCTTTAAGTGCAAAACGCCCATACGCTTTGCCGTATAACGGAAAAAATGTTCTCGTCGTCGGGCTTGGTCCCGCCGGTTACACGCTCGCGCATTATCTTCTAAACGAAGGTTTCGGCGTCGTCGGCGTTGACGGTTTGAAAATTGAATCGCTCCCCGACGAATGGACGGGCAAAAACGGAAAGGAAATTCCGAAACCGATAAAAAATATCGAAGAAATCACCGACGATTTAGATGAAAGAATTTTATCGGGTTTCGGCGGCGTTTCCGAATACGGAATTACCGTGCGCTGGGACAAAAATTTTTTGACGATGCTGCAATTGATGTTGTCGCGCCGAAAACGCTTTCGCGCATACGGCGGCGTGCG
>DATLXD010000135.1:0-3905 GCA_035575965.1 Pyrinomonadaceae bacterium
GATTTTATACCAGCAGCAGCACCGTTAATCGTTACGGTAACGCCACTCAATTCAATCGGTAAAGTAAAACTTCTTTGCAGTGAACCGACTGCCGTTTGTGCGGTTATCGTCGGAGTCGTGCCGGACGCGAAATTGACGAATGTCAGCATTCCGGGCGAAACTCCCAAAACCGCCGATGGTGTTTGCGGTGTCGGCGTAACCGAAGGTGTCGGAGTTGGAGTTGGTGTCGCTGCCAGCGTAGCCGATACGGAAAGTCTGCTCGCGCCGGTGGCGAAATTAAAAGCTGTCGTTGACGTGCTAGTCGCAACCGGCAACAGAAAATAAAAGGCTTCGGTTTGTAAATCGCTGTTTCCCGTGCCGACTTCCGTAAATGCCAGATTGAAAGTCATTCGATTTAACGAGTTGCTCGGAATCGGCTGTGTCAAACCCAAAAATCCGCTTGGCGTGGGAAATCTGGTTAGCCTGGTAAATGTAGCTGTCGCGGGAGCAGTATTTAGCGGATAAGAATAAATCTGAACCGGACGTGCCGCACTTGGATTTAAACCGTCGGCTTCGGTTGGTGGAATCGATCCGTCAGGTCTGAAGTTGAGCCTCGATTCAAAAACCAGAGTTTGCGGCACATTGCTCGAATTATAATCGGTAAAACCGGGAAAATGTGAAATGTCGCCGCCCGAAGCAGCAGTATCGGAATCGCTTCTGGGTCCGATTTGACGAAAGGCATTAGCTGTCGCCGTCGTGTCGAAAAGGTAAAGCGCAAAAGACGTTTGATTAGTTCCGCCGCCGCCCGCTAAATCGGCATACGAATCAAAAGCGATGTAACGACCGTCGCGGCTCATTCTTCTGCCGTAATCCAGAACGTTGACCAAATCACCCGGATTGGTGCGCGTCGTTATCGTAACTTGTCTGCCGATAACCGTAGCACTCGGAGCGGTAGGGACCGGATTTCCGGCTGCATTCAAATCGGTATAAAAGATTTCGACATTTCCGTCCGTATTGCTGCCGCCGCTCATTCCGATGACCGGATTTTCCGCATTGCTCAAAAATGCGACGCGCAAGCCGTTGCCGGAAACGGTCGGGTTTTGATTGTATGTCGGCGCGGAAATTGTTCCGCGCGTCGTTCTGGTAACCTGCGCGGTCGTATTTGAATTGCGGACGTATGTGAAAATCTCGTCGTTGTTATTCGGCGAAGCGTTTCCGCCTGTTGTCAAATCACGATTGGAAACAAACGCAACATAATTTCCGTTGTCATTGACGCTAGCTTCACGATTATCGTCGGCAACGACCGGTCCGGTTGTCGCAGAACCGGCAGTTGGAAGTCGGCTCGGCGGCGTATTGGTTGCTCTGATAAAAGTTCCTGCACTTAAATCCGCCAACTGAATTTCACTGCCCAAAGACAAATTAACGGACGTTACCGCCGGAATCTGATAAAGCCACAGTTCCGTGTTTGCGTCTTGCGTCAAAGCATTGTTACCTGCCGAATCGGTTAGCGTATTAGCGTCGAAACTACCGGGAGTTAAATTTGCAACCGGCTGGGCGAGTGAATTGGCATTTGAGCCGAAGGCAATCCAGCGACCATCGTTGCTGATGACGGGACGCAAATTGACAATCGCAACCCTGATGTTGGTGTTTGCGACAGGATTAGCAACGTTGGTCAGCAAACTTCTCGTATCCGTAATTTGAAAAATGCGGCGTTGAGCGTAATCGAAAACGAAAATTTCGCGGTTGCCGTCAGCGTTGCGCGGGTTTTCGGTAGCGACGTTTCCGGTAGATTCAAATACGACAAGTCTTCCGTCGCCCGAAATTCCTCCGGCGAACGATTCTTGCGCCGAAGAGGTTATTTGACCGATAACGGAATCGGCTTGAGCCGAAACGCTCGAAAGATTCCACGAAAAAACAATAACTGCCAGAAAAATAAAAATGTGAAATTTCACAAACTCCTCCAGAAAATGCTTATATGTATGAAAACGGACGGACGCAAAGCGATTTCAAAAACTAAAAATTTACCGTCAAGCGCAAAATACTGCATTTTAAAGGTAAAAAATCAGACTTGCAAGCAACTGCTGAATTATAACTATAACTTAGTTTCTAAAAACTCTCGGTTTGATGCGCAAACAATCATAAATGGTTGACTTGTGAGGCGAATAAAAAGATTGTCCGATTTATTAAAAACGTTTTGACGAATCAAAAGCTCAAAATAATGATTGTCACGGGCGAAGTTTCCGGCGACGCGCACGCGGCAAGACTTGTCAAGCGTCTACGCGAAAGTTCGCCCGAAACACCGTTTGAGTTTTTCGGCGCAACCGGTGAAAAACTACGTGAGGAAAACGTCGAAACCATCGTCAACGCCGACAATTTTTCGATAGTCGGACTGCCCGAAATCGCCCGCGCTCTGCCGATGTTCTGGCGTGCTTTTCAAATTCTCAAACGCGCCGCCGCAACGCGCAAACCCGACGTCGTTATCTTGGTTGATTTTCCCGATTTTAATCTCAAACTCGCAAAAGCACTCAAAAAACAAAATTTGAAAATCATTTACTATATCTCGCCGCAGCTTTGGGCGTGGCGCAAATACCGCGTCAACACGATTAAACGCTTCGTCGATTTGCTGCTGACGATTTTGCCGTTTGAGAAAAATTGGTATGCCGAGCAAGGCGTTTCGCACGTCGAATACGTCGGAAATCCGCTCGCGGGCGAAGTCAAATCACGGCTGACAAAGGAAGAATTTTGCGCCAAACACAACTTAAACGTCAACAAACCGATAATCGCGCTTTTAGCCGGAAGCCGCGCTAAGGAAATCGTGCGGATTTTGCCCGTTTTACTCGAAACGGCGAGTTTGATGGCGAAAAAAAACGTAGAAATTCAGTTTATCGTCGCGCTCGCCGCCACGCGCAACTTTGCGGAAGTCGAAATGGCAATCGCGGAAGCGAAAAAAAACGGATTACAACTTCCCGAAATGTTAATCACCGTCACGGGCGAAACCTATGAAGCCTTAAACACATCGGACGCGGCGGCTGTTACGAGCGGCACGGCAACGCTGGAAACCGCTATTATCGGAACGCCTCTGGCAATCGTCTATAAAACTTCGCCGTTCAATTATTCACTGTTGCGACCTCTAATAAATGTCGAAAATTTCGGTCTTATAAATTTAATCGCACGGGAAACAGTCGCCAAAGAATTTATCCAAAACGAATTCACCGCCGAAAATTTAAGCGCAGAGCTTTTTCGTCTTTTGGAAAAGGAAGAAAATCAAAAAATTCGCCAAAGATTAAATGAAGTTACCAAAACTTTAGGCGCGGGCGGAACAGCTAAACGTGCCGCAGGAATTATTGTGGAATTTTTGCAAAAGGCATAATCTCAAATTTATAAGTACGGTTGGTCTAACGACGAGTTGACGCGGGCGGAAACCGAATACACAAGCTAACGGCGGAGATGACGTGGCGCGGAACGGGCTACGGACAAGCAACGGGAAACCAAGAACCGTTAAATGAAAGTAGCTGTTCCGCGCTCACGTCCAATGGTAGGATGAAAGACGGGCTTTTCTTCTTCCGTTGAAGTTGAACGTTCATCGGCGTAAAATACTTATGCCCCGGCGCGTTTCAGTTTGTTTGATAAAGAACCGATTGATAAATCATTTGTCGCCAAACAGGTGAATGCTTTTGGCGGGTGACGGTTAGTCTCCAAACCAAAGTCATAAACCGTTTGGCTTTTTCCAATAAAACTCAAACGAGTTTCGTCCAATGGATAGGCGACCGTTATTCAATGCCACTACCCGATACGACCATAGACCGCTTGTTAATAAAGCGAAGTCTCCAATAGCTGACTGGGACAGTCGCGCCTAGTTCAAACTTTGAAACAGGTCACTGCAAATAGGCGTCATCGGCGACACTTCCGGTTCAATTCAACATTCT
>DATLXD010000136.1:0-2476 GCA_035575965.1 Pyrinomonadaceae bacterium
AACCTTTCCGCCCGAATGTGTGAATTTGACGGCGTTGGTCAGCAGATTATAAATAACGATTTTTATTTTAGCTTCATCGCCTAAAATTAAGTGACCGTTTAACTGATTGTCTTTTATAAATTCAATATTTCTTTCCTGTGCCGATGCTTCAAGGTCTTGAAATATGTTTTCAAACAAGTCCGAGAAATTTAACGGCTTTTCTTCAAAATTGACTTTCCCCGATAAAATCTGTGAATACTCCAATAATTCTTCTACTAATTTTGTTTGAGAACGAAGATTTTTATTAATTTTTTCGAGAGCCAAATTTTTGGTGTTTGCCGAAAGATTGTCAGTTTTTAAGATTTTAGTCCAACCGGCGATGGCATTGAGCGGGGTTCTGAGTTCGTGCGAAACGACCGCAATAAATTCATCTTTGGTTGTGTTCGCTTGTTCCGCCAAAAGACGCGCCTTTTGTTCGTTTTCGAGCAATTTTTGCTTTTGCGATTCCGATTCGGTCAATCGGGCGGCAGTGGTTTCCAGTTTCAGGCGGGCGGAAGTTTCCCAGTAAGTCATACCGAAAAGCAAAAAGCTGAAAATGATTCCGCTCAAGAAAATCAGCGGTGTCCAATTGATGCTGGATTGTTCGGAAAATGCCGGAAGCGAATCATATTTTATCGTCCACTTTCTGCCGGCAATATCCATTGTATTTTCAGTTGATTGGTCTTTTTCGATTTGGTTGACCGATTTCGGATTATTTTCAAAAGTGGTTTGCGAAAGCAGATTTTCAAGCGTCGGTTCGCCGTCGTATATCCGCACTGCAATATCCGAGGTATCGGTGCTTTTTTGAATTTCATCGAGAAAATCCCCCGACCGAAACGGACTGTAAATATACCCGGTTAAATTTTTCTTTCTTTCCTCGACGGTTTCGGGAATTTTGCCTTTTTTATAAATCGGCAGATAAATCAAAAAACCCGCCTGCGAGTTTGCGTCGTTTCCCTGCAGCAGATTAACCTTCGCACTCGCCGACGGCATTCCTGAATCTCCGGCGCGAACGAGTGCTTCGCGTCTGTTCGGCTCGGTGAACATATCATAGCCAATGTCCTTTTTGTTTTGCTCGTTAAAAGGCTCGATGTAAATGATGGCTTGATAAGAATCGCGCTCGCCGCCGGGAAACATCTGGAAATCTTCGATTCCTTCCGCCCGCATCTTTTTTATCAACGCTTCTCGCTCTTCGGGTAACACGATTTTGTTATAACCGATGGCTTGAACGCTTTTGTAATTACGCTCTATATCTAAACTCTGGATATATTCGGCAAAACTTTCACGGTTTAACTCGGCGGCTGATTCGACAAAACCGCGCCCGCCCTTCAGCAAGGCAGTATATAACTTTATTTTGTTTTCGATTGCGGATTGAACCCGATTGACTTCATTGTTAAATCTGGCTGTATCTTTGTTCAATGAACTTCGGTAGAAATTATAAGTGATGCCGAGAGTCAAAAATATAGAAACTGCTAAAACCAAAAAAGGAAATCGGGTTTTACTTTCAGTATCGCTTTCTTCAAGTTTTTTTAGAAACTTTGCCACAACCTTTTCTGCACCGTTAGAAATAAAAAAGCTCGAAAGCCAAATAAATCCTTATTTATTAGGTGCAAAATTTATGCCGTGCAGGCTCGAACTTGCTATTAGCTGATTTACGGTTGTAAAGGGAATATTTTATAAATCTTTTGTTGAGATAAAACTTTTCATGCGCGGTTAACTCGTATGCTTGCTTTGCAATATGTCCGAAATCATTGCATGGCAATTAAAAAATTGGCTACATTTATAAGGATGGTGCCGAATTTATTTGAACAAAAGATTTATTTTATGTGGTATTATTCTTGCTAAGTGCCGTTTCTGTAGAAATTGGTATAATTTATTTAACAGGAGATTTCGGCTATGTCAGAAGAAAATAACACTGGAAATAATTTGATTTGGGCGATTACGACGCTGATAATTGTTGCAATTATTGCAGGAGCTTTATATTACAGCGGTTTCCTCGGCGGAACTAAAAAGGAAAGAATTGATATAAACGTAACCGCGCCCGCTACAACTACAAGATAAAACTCGATTTCAAGGTTGCGGGTCACATTCAAAAAAGACTATATGGTGATAAATTATCACCATATAGTCTTTCTCGTTTTTCGTTTCTCGTTCTTCGATTTTTTATTCTATGTTATGACGTTTAATCATTCCGTAAAGTCTCGGACGATATAAACCTAAAAGATTGGCGGCGGCTTGTTTATTGCCGTTGGTTCTCTTTAAGGCGGCGGTTACGACACCACTTTCTATCGAATTAAATACATCGTCCTGTTCGGCACCTTCTTCGGGTTCGTCGAGTTTTTCGACGATAAATTTTCCAATCTCTCTGAACAAATCTTCCTTCGATAAATTTTTTTGACCTAAGATATTATTTCCGTTGCTTACATTCACGGCTTCTTTTTCACCAACGGAAAAACGG
>DATLXD010000137.1:0-4628 GCA_035575965.1 Pyrinomonadaceae bacterium
AAAGATTCGATAATCAATTCGTCCAAACCTTGCTCGTGAAACGCGAGCGGAACTTCATAAATTGTTTTCACGTCCAAAGCCGAGATAACGGCGTTTTCCTGCACGTTACAAAACAAAGCGATTTTTCGGCGCAAATCCAAAGACAAAGTATGTTCCGAGCGACATAAAAGAATGTCAGGCGCAATACCGATTTCGCGCAATTCCTTAACCGAATGCTGCGTCGGTTTGGTCTTCAATTCTCCGGCGGCGGCAATATATGGAACGAGCGTAACATGGACGAAAATCGCATTCGTTCTGCCTTCCTCGTTGCCGATTTGCCTGATTGCTTCCAAAAACGGCAAAGATTCGATGTCGCCGACCGTTCCGCCGATTTCGACAATCAAAACATCAGGCTGCTCCGTTTCAGCAACTTTACGCACTGCCATTTTTATCTCGTCGGTAATGTGCGGAATAACCTGAATGGTTTTGCCGAGATAGTCGCCGCGCCGTTCCTTTTCTATGACGCTCAAATAAATTCTTCCGCTCGTCCAATTATTAGCTTTTGTCAGTTTTGCACTCGTAAATCTTTCATAATGTCCCAAATCCAAATCGGTTTCCGCGCCGTCGTCCGTCACGAAAACTTCGCCGTGCTGAAACGGCGACATCGTTCCCGGGTCAACGTTGATATACGGGTCGAGCTTCATCATTTGCACTTTTAACCCTCGTGTTTCCAGAAGACAACCAATCGAACTAGCCGCTAAACCTTTGCCTAAACTTGAAACCACGCCGCCTGTTACAAAAATATATTTTGTCATAGTTTGTCCTTCGTTATTTGTCATTTATAGATTGTAATTCCTCTACATCGCCGTGTCGCCCGCTCTCCGCGCCTCCATCGGCTTTTCCTTCACGTTTCTTTTTGCCATATCGTCCTTCTTTCAACTGCGTCTGAACTTCTTTTGCTCTCGCCGCTGCCGGGTCTAATGCTTCCTGCAAAGCATTCATACCCGCTCCGAGCATCGAAGTGCTTTCCGCCGCGTTTCGCTCAAATTCAGCTTCGGTTCTTTTTATGGGTTTGCTCAAAACCTTTAAGCCGATAAGGATGCCGACAATCAGCAAAACGAAAAATAATAATCCAATCCAATCAGCCATAAGTTTCACCTAGATTTTCCAACCGTAAATAACCGTTTCATATTCGACGAGCGCGAGAAAATGATTTCCCTTTCCGGCAATCTGCCCGCCCATTTTTTCATAAAAAGATTTATATGGGCTGACTTCCAAAGCCATCAAATACATCGAATTAAAACCGTCGGCAATCATTTCTTTTTGACACAGCCGGAAAAGATTTTCGCCGATTCCTTTTCCTTGGAATTCACGCAAAAGATAAATCGCGTAGAGCTCCGCTTCAAACGCAAATTCGCTTTCTCTCGCCTTGCCGAAATCTGCAAATCCGACAATTCCGTCTATAGAATTTTCGGCGACAAACATTTTATAATTTGCTTCACCAAATCCTTGTTCAAATGCTTTCGTGCGTTTTTCTACTTTTAAATTATCGAGAAATTCCTGCGGCACGATTCCGGCAAAAGATTTTCGCCAGGATTGGACGTGAACTTTCGCAACGGCAAGAGCATCGTTTATATTTGCTTTGCGATAAGTTATTTTTTGCCGTTCAATAATTTTTTCAACTCTTTCAAAATCTTCCCGCGTGTCAACGCCAATCGAGTTTTCGGAAACTTTGACAACTTTTATTCTCGCGCCGTTTTCGAGTGCGCGAAGTTGTTCGAGCATTTCAGTTTTTTCCAAATTCGTTTGTTTCAATTTTGTATATTTCAACAAAAATTCGCGCCGGTAGACGTAAAGTCCGGTGTGCTTGCGAAAAAGCGAAAGCAGATCTTTTTCTTCGCGCAAAGCGTTTTCAAGCGTTCCGTGTTTTCTGACGGCTTCGCGCGGAAACGGAATCGGCGAGCGCGAAAAATAAAGCGCGAAACCATTTTCATCGCTGACGACTTTAACAACATCGGAACTCAAAAAATCTTTCGCATCGTAAATCGGCTCGCACGTCGTCGCCATCTCAACCGAATCGTCTTGCAAAATCGCGTTAACCGCTTTTTCAATTGTTGTCGGTGAAATCAAAGGCTCATCGCCCTGAACATTGACGATTATCGAGTTTTCGGGCAAGTTTTCCGCGACTTCGGCGATTCTGTCGCTTCCCGACTGATGTTTTTCGGATGTCAAAACGGCTTCATCTCCGTTTTCTTCGACAACGCGCAAAATTTCTTTGCTGTCCGATGCAACAATCACGCGCGAAATGTTTCGGGCTTTTTTTGCCTGTTCAACTGTCCATAAAATCAAAGGTTTACCGGCTAAAGGCAACAGAAGTTTGTCGGGCAAGCGCGTCGAAGCGAGCCGTGCGGGAATGATTGCGATAATGTTTTTGTTGGATTCGTTTGCCGTGTGCTTCACGGGATTTTAGGTTATCTGTATTTGGTTCAAAGTTCAAGCTTCAAAGTTCAAAGTTTTCTTGCAAAATCAAGATAGCAACGTTTTGTTTTGCTTTCCAACTTTGAACATTAAACTTTGAACCTTGAACCTTTTTTAGCTAAACTCTTTTTCGTGCAAAATTTTAATCAGCAATCTACCGAAAAATTTTCAGAAAACCAACCGCAGGAAATTCTTGTCGAAGAAAATCCGACACCGGATAATCCGACTTGGAATTGGCTAACGGCTGCGGGAGTTTGGCTGGCAAGCATCGTATTTTTGGTGTTGCCTTCGATTTTTGTTGTGTTCTACGCAGTCACAAAAAATGTTGATATTGGAAATGCCGAGAATCTAAAAGGATTTTTACTCAATGACCCGACGGCAATACTTATTCAAATTATATTGGTCATTCCCGCGCACCTTCTTACATTGGCGTTGGCGTGGACTGTCGTTACAAGATTCAACAAATTTTCGTTTCGTGAAGCTCTCGGCTGGAATTGGGGCGGATTTCGGTTTTGGCATATTGCCGTTATATTAGTCGTATTTTTCTTGTTAGCCTACGGCTTGACCGCCTTAATCGGCGAGCAGGATAACGAGCTTATGCGAATTTTGCGGAGTTCGCGCTCGGCAGTTTATATTGTTGCTTTTTTGGCGACATTTTCCGCGCCGATTGTCGAAGAAGTCGTATATCGCGGAATTATCTACTCGGCTTTTTACAAAGCGTTCGGAGTTGCAGTAGCCGTAATTGTTGCATCGACTCTTTTTGCCGGAGTTCATTTCCTGCAATACAACGGTGATGTTACAGCGTTGATTATGATTTGCCTGCTGAGTTTAGTTTTGACTCTTATCCGCGTCCGCACTGGAAATTTACTTCCCTGCATCGTTTTGCACACGGTTTTTAACGGCGTACAATCGCTGCTACTGATAATGCAGCCTTATTTAGATTTTGGTAATACAACTGAAAAGCACGCGGCTTTGTTCCATTTGTAGATATAAAAAAGCGAGAGAACTACTATTCTCTCGCCCTAACAAACCTTATGTAAAAAACTACCTTTCGTTCCTAATTATCAATAACACGCACACCCTTTCCGGCAGGTCTGACATTTACCGGCGCACTCGATGGTGATGGTATACTGCTTGGAAACTGGGAATTATCAATAATTCGCTCGCTCTTGTTGCGGTCGACTGTCGTTTGAATTTTTTCATAAGGCATCGGAGGATTTATAATTTGTCTGGTTCTGGATTTACCAGCCACCGTAGTTCCGCCGCTCGGTGGTGGCTGAGTGTAAATGACTCTGGGAAGACGAAAATACCAAAGGTCGCGCCCGTAAGAATAACCGTAAGGCGAATTCCAGCCGTAACCGAAAGGCAAGAAACAATAACTTCCAAAGGATCGGTCAAAAACCCAAAGCCCAAATGAGTTATACATATTCCAACGAGATGCGCCGAAACCTGAAATCAAACTATTTCTCAAATCCGGTCTTTGAAGTCTCGAATTTACCTTTGCCAAATCTTTAGCGCGGCTTTTGCTCCAATCCTCAAGCGCGTCTTTCTTGTCCCGGTCAAATTTTGCTACGGCTACTTGACCGCCCTTGACGACAGCTTCTCTGCCGCCTTTAATTTCGGTCTCGTTAATATCTCCGACACGCGCTTTTCCTTTCCAAACGGCAATTTGTCCGCTGCCGTCGTCTAAAACACTGACACGGTAAACGCCCGATGTAATTATGGAAAAATCTGCTTTCGGCGTGTTGACGACAATCTTAAACTCGTCGTCAGCGATAACTTCAAACATCGCACTGCCGCCGTTTAGTTTTAACCGTAAATTATCCAGCGAAGTTGTCAGAAATTCAAAACTCGAATTTTCCGCCAAACGAATGTAAGAACCCGGATTTAATAGAATTTCCGCTTTTCCGTCCGTTCCCGTTGAAATTTTATCGCCGACTTCTACAGTACCGCCTTTAAGAAGATAACTGCTTCTTTTGTTTTTGCCAGCGACTGTAACTTTTCCTTCAATATAATTCACGCCACCCGCTTTTGCTGAAATGACGTATAAATCACCCGTTGACGAAACCGTTTTATTGTTGCTCTGCGCGAACACAAAACCCGACAACAAAATGGTGAATATAGTAAAAACTAAACTAGATATTAAATTCCTTTTCATTTTACAATTTCCT
>DATLXD010000138.1:0-5091 GCA_035575965.1 Pyrinomonadaceae bacterium
GGATAAAGGCGACATTATTATTGACGGCGGCAACTCGCATTTCGTTGATACGGAAGTGCGCGAAAAATATCTTGCCGACAAAGGAATCGAATTTCTCGGTGTCGGCGTTTCGGGCGGCGAAGAAGGCGCACGCCACGGCGCGAGCATTATGCCGGGCGGCAAACAGGAAGTTTATGAGCATATTGCACCGATTTTTGAAGCCGTGTCCGCAAAAGTTAACGGCGAGCCGTGCGTAACATACATCGGCGCGAGTTCGGCGGGACATTTCGTCAAAATGGTTCACAACGGCATCGAATACGGCTTGATGCAGATTCTGGCGGAAACTTACGATTTTATGTTCCGCGTCTTGAAAATGAATTACAGCGAGATGAGTAAGACTTTTGCGACGTGGAATAATTCAGAACTCAATTCTTTTCTGGTTGAAATCACATCTGAAGTTTTGCTGAAATGCGACGACGAAACAAATAAACCGCTGGTTGAAATGATTCTCGACAAAGCCGCGCAAAAGGGAACGGGCAAATGGACTTCGCAAGCCGCGATGGATTTCGGCGTGCCGATTCCGACGATTGATTCCGCCGTTTCGATGCGGCAAATCTCCGCGCAAAAAGATGTGCGAATGTTGATTGCCCAAAAATACGGCAGCCAGATTACAACGGTTGAAGCGCGAATTCCGCAAGACGGACAAACCGTTTCAAGCCGGCTCGTAACCAGCCCGAAAGCTGTCCGCGCGACACGCGAAGTCGAAACCGCCGTCAGCGAAATGCACAAAACACAAAACACAGAACAGTCCGCCCAACACTTGTCGCAGACGGTTGAAAATGTTTCCGACGAAAGCCGAAACGCCGAACTCCGCGAAGAATTTGCTGAGAATTTTGACGAGTTTGTTGAGGAATTAAAAAACGCGCTGCTCAGTTCGTTTATCATCACTTACGCGCAAGGAATGTCGCTTCTTCACACGGCTTCGGCGGAAAAAAAATACGGCTTGAATTTATCGGAAATCGCAAAAATCTGGCGCGGCGGCTGCATCATTCGTTCCGCGCTTTTAGAAGAAATGCGTTGCGCTTTTGCCGAAAATCCCGATTTGCCGAATTTGATTTTAGACGATAAATTCGCAGAAATGCTCAACAATAACCGCGAAGATTGGCGTGCAGTTGTCGAAAAATTCACCGACAGCCGCGTTCCAGTTTTATGTCTGTCGTCGGCTTTAGCTTATTTCGATGCGTTTCGCTCCGAGCGTCTGCCCGCGAATTTGATTCAGGCGCAGCGCGATTTCTTCGGCGCGCACACTTATCAACGCATTGATAAAGAAGGCGTTTTCCATATGGAAGATTGGAATAAATAAAATTTATTCTGGCAAGGTGTAATCTTCAACAGGCTCAAGTTGTGTAACTTCTTGAGCCTTTATTGTTATGCTGTTGCCAAAACAGCAGGTTGTTCCTTTATTACAATTGTCTTGAATTGTTCCCTTTACTAAAACTTTTACACGCTTAAAATGTTTTTTTGACAAATTCTCTTTAAGCTGATTTCGTAAATTATCAATATTTATGGAGTTTTCTTCAGTATGAAGATAAGTCCACGCTTCATATTTCTCAAAAGGTTCGCCTGAATACAAATTTTTTTCATCAATGCTTTCAAGTTGAGCGTAAGTTTTAATCTGCACATTCATCCCGTCATAAAAACTCGTGTGTTTCGTAATCGTTTCGATAGAAACTTCCGGGGTTGAGTTTCGATAGACAGAAACACCAAGACAAAATGTAATTATTGGAATAATGAATAATGCTAAAAACTTTTTCATTATCGAATGATAGTACTTCTAACTAATAAAAGCTAAACTTTTTTGGTCAAACTTTTCGACGATTTCCCAAGCCTTTTCATTTTTCAATAATTTGCTCATCAAGGAAGCGTGAACCGAATGTCCGCTTTTTTCGGCTTTTATTTTTCCTAAGATTGGCATTCCGAGAAGCGCGAAATCGCCGACAATATCGAGGATTTTGTGGCGCACGAATTCATTTGGAAAACGAAGCGGATTTTCGTTGAGCATTCCGTCGGGTGTGAGAACAATCGCGTTTTCCAGAGAGCCGCCGAGCGTGAGATTCGCTTTTCGCAGCATTTCGATTTCGTGTGCAAAGCCGAATGTCCGCGCCGAAGCGATTTCGCGTCCGAACGAGCCGTTGCTCAAAGTAAAATTAAAAGTCTGACGATTGATAAACGGATGCGGAAAATCTATTAAACATTCGATTTCGTAATTTTCACATGGCTCAACCGACATTTTTCTGTCGCCTTGCTCAAACGAAACTTGCTCCTTGATTTTCAAAAAACGGCGCGGCGCGTTTTGTTCGACAATGCCGGCTTGTTCAATCAATTCGAGAAAATTTTCGCTTGAGCCGTCCATAATCGGAATTTCCAAATTGTCAATTTCCAAAAAACAATTGTCCACGCCCGCGCCGCGCAAAGCCGCGAGCAAATGTTCCGTTGTCGACAAAATCACGCCTCTGCGCAAAAGCGTCGTCGCGTAGCTGCAATGGGAAATATATTCGGCGGACGCGGGAATCTCGAAATTGTCCAAATCCGTGCGGACGAAAATATAACCCGTGTTTTCGGGCGCGGGCTTGAGTTTCAGATTAACGGAAACGCCCGTGTGTAAGCCGATGCCGCTTGTTTCGATTGCTGTGGAAAGGGTTTTTTGCTTTATCATCAGGTAAATGAATTAACAAAGATTGTGCCACATTCCGACGGACAGCCAAATCGTTGCGACGACTGAAATTTAAACTGAATTCTGTTGCGTTTCGACAACAAGTTTGTGGCGCAATTTACTATTGACGATTTACGATTTACAATTTAATAAAGTTATGGCAATCAAATTAGCAGGACTCAGAACAGAGAAAACTTCCGAGTTAAAAATAGAAAACCAATCGAGCATAGATTTACCGAAAGGCACGGAAGAAAACATTCGCAAAATTTTCGCGCATCTACCGACCGAACACCAGCGCGGGCTAGAGAAAATTCGGCTCGTGGATTTTATCAACAATCCGCAGTTAAAAAATTCGCCCGTGCCGATAAAAGGTGACCTTCCGGGACTTTATCATCCAAAAATTCAAAATAAAAATGCGTGGCTCGAAGTCGCAATCGGCGCACTTCTTCAGCCGACCGAGAATTTCGGCAAGCGTTGGATGGCGAAAACTTCGTTTAAAAGCAATCTCGCCGGATTGATTTTTTCGCTCGTCGGTCAGCATTATTATTTGACGCTGCGGCATTCGGTCAAAAAGGGAAGTCTCGAACCGCAAATCAGGCAATACGCGCAGAAAAATTTGAAGGAATGGAGTGAAAAACAGGCGGACAATTCTAAACGCGCGAAGTTTTTCAAACCGCTTCGCCCGTATATGGAACGCTGGGCGAAATGGCTCAACAAAAAAGCGGCGGCACAAAAGAAAAGCTAGAATATCAAACAATTTTTTATAAAATATTCACAAATTTCTTCATAGAATTATTATTACCGAAATAAGATGGATGCTACCGCCCAGGATATAGTCAGCGAAAAAATAGAAGAAACAGTCGAAGCGGCTGAGGAAATCGTTCGGCATCCTTTGATAAAAACGCTTGCCCGCTTCGGCTTTTACACCTAAGACTTTCTTTTTATCGTTACCGGAATTTTGGCAATACTGGTGGCAAATTATTTTGCTGACAAATAAATGAATCAGTTAAAAGCGATAGAAAAAAATGCGGAACTCGTCATAAACGAAGTTGGGCGAATATGCGGTGTTCAACTCGATTATGATAAAAAATCAGTTCAGTGCTTGACGGTTACATAGAAAGAAACCGCAAAGATTTTGACGAAGAAACCGTCAAAAAATGACAAGCATTTTAGGCTCATTTCTGGGAGAATGTATAAGACGCAATTTTGGCGGAGAATGGAAAACGAGCGAAAACGGATTTTGCATAATGTTCGACGGTCAAAACGCTGTATATCCATTTGCTAAAACTGAAAAACATTTAAGAAATGGAAATGAAGATTCAATGGTCGGTTTATATAAAATGATACCTGTTTGTTTTTAACAAATAAAATATGCTAAAAGAAGCCGTTGCACATTACCACGAATTACTTGAAGATTTCGATTTAGCCGAATCGTCGCGGCTCGCCCTGGACGAAGGTTTGGAAGGCGCAAGACTTATCTTCGGCGGTCGTCGTTTGGCGCCTTATCTGCGCCCGCATTTTGTTCTTGAATCGGATTGGCGGCGCGTTGTCGAGATTTGCGAAACTGTTTGGTCGGCTTTGCAAAAGGTGAAAGATGCGGCAATCGGCAATGACGAGATTTTAGACGAACTTGGCATCACGGAAATTGAAAAGGATTTGGTGGCGATTGACCCGAAATATGCGCAGGTTTCGCCGACGGCGCGGCTTGATTCTTTTTTGACCGAAAATTCTTACTCTTTTGTCGAACTCAACGGCGAAAGTCCGGCGGGAATTGCATATGCAGATTCAGCGACGGAGATTTTCAAATCGCTACCGATTATGCAAAAGTTCGCTGAAAAGTATGACGTACAAGGCTTTGAAGGTCGTCCGAAAATGCTCGATGTTTTGCTTCGCGCTCACGCAGAATTTCTCGGTCATAAACCGGAAAAAAATCCGGTGATTGCGATTGTCGATTTGAAGGATTTGCCGACGCAGCAGGAATTTGAATTATTTAAAGATTATTTTGAATCACAAGGTTATACGTCGTTAATCTGCTCGCCCGACGAACTCGAATTCAACGGCAAGAACTTGTTATACAGAGAAGTCGTCGTTGACATCGTTTATAAACGCCTGCTCGTCAACGAATACTTGCCGATTATCGATTCCGCGCCCGATTTATTAAACGCATATCGCGCGGGCGCGGTTTGTCTGGTCAACAGCTTTCGCTCCAAACTCGTTCACAAAAAAGCGATTTTCGCCGTTTTAACCAATGAAAGATACGCCCATCTTTTCAATGAAGCCGAATTAAACGCGATAAACGCGCACATTCCTTGGACGCGCAAATTCCGCGACGAGCAGACCGAAAACAAAGGCGAGCGAATTGATTTGGTCGAATGGACACGCGCTAACAAAAGCAAATT
>DATLXD010000139.1:0-7024 GCA_035575965.1 Pyrinomonadaceae bacterium
TAAAGTGTAAAGTGTAAAGTGAAAAGTGGAAAGTGAAAGACAAAAAATTTAAATTTAAAAAGTGAAGAGGCAAAAGTTAAGAAAACAATTCAAAACTTTTGCCTTTTCACTTTTGCCTTAAAATAATTATTTTAGAGAGGCAGTATCAACTCGAAAAGTTGTCGTCTGCGAGCCATCCGTCGTCGTACGGAATTGAACGCGAACGGTTTGACCCTTATAAGCCGATAAATCCAGCGATTTTTGCGAATAAACCCCGGCAGTTCCTTTGCTTAAATTACTGTAGGTTGCCAGCGTCGTCAGCAAACTTCCCGAAGTATTGCGGACTTCGATGAATAATTTATCATACTGCGTCGTGGTCGTCGTTTCGTTTGAAGAAACGTTGAGCCAGAAGGTTAAAGTTCCGGTCGCCGCGCTTGGAATCGAAACCTGTTGATAAGTTTGTCCCGTAACGCTGTTATTGACACCGAAATAAAGGTAGCCGGTTCCGCCCTGTGGATAGCTTCCGTTTGCCGTGTAAAACGCGCCCGAACCGGAAAGAACCCAGGGCGACGAACTGCTTTCGAGCGTGCCGTTGACGAGCAGTTCGCTGCCCGTTGAACCGCTCGATAAAAGCGAATAAAGCAGCCGATTCGGCGAGCCTGTTCCGATGCTTGTTAATTTATTTGCCGAAGCTTCGCCGGTTATCGCGCTGGTAACGGTCGAGGGCGAAGCCGTCGTGTTGCCTTGTAAATAAAGGGCGGCGACACCGGCAACGTGCGGCGAAGCCATCGAAGTACCCGAAATCATATTCGTCGCCGTATCGCTTGTGAACCAAGCCGAAGTTATCGAGGAACCGGGCGCGAAAATATCGAGACAAGTTCCGAAGTTCGAGAACGACGAACGCGCATCGGTATTGGTTGTCGAACCGACGGTAATCGCGTTGGCAACGCGAGCCGGTGAATAGTTGCAGGCATCTAAATTGTCGTTTCCGGCGGCAACGGCAAAAGTTACGCCTGCCGCAATCGCGTTATTAACGGCTGTGTCGAGCGCACTCGACGCGCCGCCGCCCAAACTCATATTTGCCACCGCCGGTTTAATATGATTGTTTTTCACCCAATCAACACCAGCGATAACGCCGGAATTCGAGCCTGAACCTGTACAATTCAAAACACGCACGGCATAAAGACGAACCGCTTTTGCCACACCGTAGGTCGAGCCACCGGTCGTTCCCGCAACGTGCGTTCCGTGTCCGTTGCAGTCGTTCGAGTTTTGCCCGTCGCCGATTGCATCGTAGCCGACAACCGCGCGTCCGCCGAATTCCGCGTGTGTCCGGCGAATGCCCGTGTCAATAATATAAGCATTCACACCGCTTCCGGTCGGCGTGTAATTATAATTACCGTCGGTCGGTCGGTCGCGCTGGTCAATGCGGTCAAGTCCCCACGTCGCGTTGCTCTGCGTCGTATTTGCATAAACCACGCCGTCTTCTTCAACAAACTTGACACGCGAATCTTCGCTTAATTTTTCGGCTTGATTTTCATTCATTTCGACAGAAAAACCGTTCAGCGCGTGTTTGAAAATTTTATCAATCTTACCGCCGTAGACAATGCTCAACTCTTCGGCTACAGCTTCGGCATTGGAATTCTCGCCCGGCTCGCCCGTCACCCATTCTTCCAAGACAACGATGTAGCGATCCGGAATCTTGTTTTTAGCTTTCTTGATTTTATCTGTCTTATCAGATTGTGCCGTGCTTTGAACAGGCGCGTAACTTAAAGCGAAAATGCCGACCGTGAAAGCCAGCAATACGAATACAATTTTTTTCATTCAGTTCTCCTCAGGGTTAGTTTGAAATTAGGGAATTAAAGCGAAAAAATTCGACGAAAACCGCAGTCAACAGAAAATCAACCGTATTCGTTCATAATGTAAATTTTTGTGCGAAAACAATGCTGTTAAAAATGAATGCTCTTTAAGCTATACTAAATTTTTTTTATTTTCAAGCGGAAAATCGCCTCAAATGATTTTGCATTCAAAATTAAAAAAGGCGACTGAGAACCGCATTTAAATACATAACTGATTAACAGCTATCAGATTTATTGCTTGTGAAAAAGCTAACAACAAACAGAAAATGGAACGACGGACAAGACACTTTCCGGCAATTTTAGGATATAGTTTTACACCTCAAAGAGTTTGAAGTTTTACCGCGAATCAAGCGTGGAGAAATTGGATTATGGAAAATACTGAATTATGAGATACAATCGTGCTAAATACGATTTATATCGGGTATTCTATATTACTTTATCAATCTTTACGAGAAAAAATCTTGTTAAACCGCTGAAGAAACCCGCTGTTATAATCGGTCGCAAACGCTTTTTCCAAAATTTATATGTCGGAGTTAATTATAAATGGACACTACTTTCAGCAAGATACAAAACCTTCTCGGCGACGATGCCGAATCGCTATTAAATCATACGTCGAAAACAATTCCGAAGGAGAACATACAACTTCCCGGCGCAGATTTCGTTGACCGTGTTTGGCTGCAATCCGACCGCAATCCCGGCGTGTTGCGCTCACTCCAGACGCTTTTTGATAACGGCAGGTTATCTAAAACAGGTTATCTTTCGATTTTGCCGGTTGACCAAGGCATCGAACATTCGGCGGGCGCGAGCTTTGCGCCGAATCCGGCATTATTCGACCCTGAAAATATCGTTAAATTAGCTATCGAAGGCGGTTGCAACGCGGTTGCTTCGACTTTCGGTGTTTTAGGGATTGTTTCTCGCAAATACGCACACAAAATTCCGTTTATTGTAAAAATAAACCATAACGAGCTTTTAACTTACCCGAATAAATTCGACCAGGTTCTTTTCGGCACAATTGAGCAAGCAAAAAATATGGGCGCGGTTGCCGTCGGCGCAACAATTTATTTCGGCTCTGAAGAATCAACGCGCCAAATCACGGAAATCGCGGAAGCCTTTGCTTACGCGCACGAACTCGGAATGGCGACGATTTTGTGGTGTTACTTGAGAAATTCAAAATTCAAAACCGAAGGCGGCGATATGCACGTCGCTGCTGATTTGACCGGACAGGCAAATCATTTGGGCGTCACGATTCAAGCCGACATTATCAAACAAAAATTGCCCGAAAGAAACGGCGGTTACAATTCTTTAAACTTAGCGGGAAACCCGACCTACGGTAAAACGAACAAGCTCGTTTATGAAAAACTGACGACCGACAATCCGGTCGATCTGGTGCGTTATCAAGTGGGGAATTGTTATATGGGACGCTGCGGTTTGATAAATTCGGGCGGCGAATCAAAAGGCGAATCTGATTTGGCGGACGCGGTGCGCACGGCGGTCGTCAACAAGCGCGGCGGCGGAATGGGTTTGATTTCCGGTCGCAAAGCATTTCAAAGATCTCACAAAGAAGGCATTAAACTTTTAAACGCGATTCAGGACGTTTATCTGTCGAAGGAAATTACCGTCGCGTAAAGATAAAAATTACACGAATAACTTTTATTGTGCGGGCGAGAGAATTTCGTCCGCATAATTTATTTTAAGTTCTGATAAACACATCTAATGTCCGAAGCGAAGTAAAATTAAAAATACTTTTTCGCTTGCATCTGTTTTCTTAAATTTTGCGAATCTAATACAAGGAATGACTTTTATTTCTTAAATTTAAACACAGATATAGGAAAAAATATGAAAAAATTAATTTTTACGATTTTCGCGCTTGTATTCGCATTTGGCTTTCAAGCACATAATACTTCAGCGCAGATGACAGGCGATAAAATGTCCGGCAATAAAATGAACGGCAATCCAATGGTCGGCGGCGCAGCGATGTATAAAAACAAAGACATCGTTGACAACGCCGTCAACTCGAAAGACCACACAACGTTGGTCACCGCCGTCAAAGCCGCCGGTTTGGTAGAAACACTAAAAGGCAAAGGACCGTTCACGGTTTTTGCGCCGACCAACGCAGCTTTTGACGCGCTTCCTGCCGGAACGGTAGAAACTGTGCTTAAGCCGGAAAACAAAGCAATGTTGACGAAAGTTCTGACTTATCACGTTGTCGCCGGCAAAATGGATTCCAAAGCAATTATGAAAGCCATTAAAAAAGGTAAAGGTAAAGCGATGCTGACCACAGTTTCAGGCGACACTTTGACCGCTTCGATGAATGGCAGCGACCTTGTTCTAACGGACGAAAAAGGCGGTATGTCGAAGGTTACGATTGCTAATGTAAAACAATCAAACGGTGTTATTCACGTTGTTGACACGGTTTTGATGCCCAACTAATTCGATAGATATTCTTTTTAAGTTAAACGGGAGAAGCGCATTCGTGTAAAAACGGATGCGCTTCTCTCGTTAAAAAATTTTCACTGTCCGATTTGATAAACGCCCGTCAAAAATGGATTCGTCGCCTTCTCAAGCCCGATGTTCGTATCTTCGCCGTGTCCTGTGTAAACCGTAAAATCATCGCCGAGCGGCAAAATTTTATCGTTTATCGAATCTATCAACTGCTCAAAATTTCCGCCGGGCAAATCCGTTCTGCCGACTGAACCTGCAAACAGACAATCGCCGACAAAAACTTTTCTCAAAGTTTCTTCAGCTAAAACGACATGACCGCGCGTGTGTCCGGGACAATGCAAAACTTTAAACTTCAATTTTCCGACTGCGTAAGTTTCGCCGTCCCGCCAATTGCGCGTCAGCTTCGGCGGAACTTCGTACTCAAGACCTAAAGCCTTTAACTGCTCGCGCGGAATACCCATAAAAAGCGGCTGTTCGGGCAAATTGTAATACAAATTCTCGTCATCCGCGTGCAGAATAATTTCCGCCTGCGGGAAAAGTTTGTGCAAATCGGAAACTCCGCCGATGTGGTCGAGATGCGCATGCGTCAGCGTTATTGCTTGCAATTCGAGATTTTTTTCGCGGATAAATCCGGCGATTTCGCCTGCGGAATCGCCGATGTCAACGCAGATGGCTTTTCCGTTTTCTTCGCAAGCCAAAACGCGCGTGTTTTGTTGAAACGGAGTTGTAATAAAAGTTTCGATAATCATTTTTTAGTTTTTAATTTGTCGGCTTTCCGTTAATTTTTTCAGATAAATCTCCGCATCGAAATTTTCCGTTTTTCTGTTTTTCAAAACAAACAAAATCGCGCTGCGATAAATTTCCGCGTCGGGCTTGCCGTTAAAACACGGCGTTTCGATTTCCGGCAGGCTCAGGTAACTAACCAAACAACCGAGGAGCATCCACAAAAGAATTTCCTCCGGCGTTCCGATTGGATAGTGTTTGCAGATACTTTCGCGGTCTTCGTAGATTCCTTCGCAAATCCGCGCAAATTCCTTTTCACTGATTTCCGTCATTGTATTCGATTAAAACACGAACATTGCTTTGAATTAAAATCAGACGACCATTTGTCTGGAAAAACTGTCGCTGTTATGCAAAAAAGACATTAAATTTGATTTATAAAAATTTATCTTAAATTTAGAAAGGCTAGATTTTATCTGCCGTTCTTTACATAAACTCAGATTTCACGCTTTGGCATAATAGTTGTTAATTAGCTGCCAAACGCGGCGGAAGATTGCCGAAGAGTTTAAGGTGAAACTCAAAGGTTAATAGTGGTCAAGCACAAAGGGAGTTTATAAATTGTTTAATTCGGGGGGAAACTAAACCGAAGACATTATGACAACGACGCTGATGGAAAATGAAGTTCAAACAAACACCAGCAATTTGGTTGAATCTCAAGCGGAAGTTGATATGCAAGTTTTCGGCGAGAAGGTCGGCATATTGGTAACGTTATTCGGTTGCGGACATCGAAATTTAAGCCGACCTTTCTCCCATAAAAGAACTGCTTACCGCGCTTGCCTGCAATGTGAAGCAAGAAAGCAGTTTGATATGCGGACGCTTAAAACCTTCGGCGGATTTTATAATTCGCCGAAAGCGGCAGCGGATGCTTTATGTAAAGTTTGAAAAGCATAAATTTAAAGCGGTATTTCATGTTCTTTTTCAGGCAGACTCGTTTGATTTTTGAATTTACAGCAACTTTTATCGCTTTAAACTTTTGTTTTTTTAGAAAAGACCGGAATTCTTAACTCGGAGTTCCGGTCTTTTTATTTAATCATTTCCTCATACATCAAATAATGCGATGCTTCCATTCCGCATTTTTCATAAACTTTTTGCGCGTTAGTATTTTCCTTTTCAACATATAACCGAAAACCGCAGACATCGCCCTTTTCTCCGGCATTTTGCTTGACGAAATCGTAAAGTCGACTGTAAATTTTTTGCCCTCTGAATTCCGGTAGAATATAAACGCTCTGAATCCACCAAAACCAAGTATTGCGCCAGTCGCTCCACTCGAAAGTTACCATCAAACCACCGACGATTTTTCCTTCGTTTTCCGCCACCACGTAAAATCCTTTTTTTTCATCGCGCAAAACCGCCTCCACGCCGCTTTGCAGTATCTGCGCGTCAAGCTGTTTTCCTTCGGTTTCGAGAGCCATCGCTTGATTAAATTCTACTAACGAATTGGCATCTTCAAAACTTGCAATGCGAATTTTCATATTTCAATTGCGGCTTGAAAATTACGAAAAGTGTTTTCTTTCTCAGTTCCGTTTGCGGTGTCCTGTTTTATACCGTTGAATTATTAATTTTTTACGAAGAAATTATAAAGTTCCGAATTTTTCAATTTTAGTTTCAGCGATTATCTCGACTCCACGGCGGTCTTCTGCGCAGCAGATTTGCAATGCTGGTTGTCGGAGTAAAGATACTACGAAATATCCTGATTGTAATTTTATTGGCGGTTTTCTTTTCAAGCCAGTTCCTTAAAAAATACTTGTCAACAGAGTCTTCCGCAATCACGAGTCCGGTGCCGCCTGCGGGAGTCATAATTAAATCCGCCCAGGACATCGTGCTATGCCCGCGCTTTTCACGCAGACCGACGTTGCCGATAGAGGCTTCGCTAATCGGACCTAACTCAAACTGCGTACTCCAAACGGCTGACCAAGCCATCGCCTTAAACCGGCTTTCCCAATACTTTTTTGATTTGCCGAATTCTT
>DATLXD010000140.1:0-7377 GCA_035575965.1 Pyrinomonadaceae bacterium
AAAAAAATGTTTAAATGGCTGAAAAAAGACGGCACGGCATTTCTGGTTTTAGGAAATCAAGCGGTCAAAGATAGGACGGAAAATTTTCACGGCGTTCAAATGTATTGGTCGCATTTCGGCAAAGAAGGTTATCGGGAAATAACTGATAAAGTCGGATTTAAGTTAGTTTGGGATGATGTTGAAACTTTGCCGAACGGTGAAGTGTTTTACAACGTCATACTCAAAAAGTGTAGCGACGTTATAAGTTAGTAATTACCGGATGCTTCATTAACTCGGCTCAAATTTACAATTTGACCTGTCTAACGGCAATCACGGGTTCGATGTTTCGCAAATCCGCTAAAACCGATTCTTCGAGCGGCGAATCAATCTCGATAACCGCCATCGCCTCGCCGCCTTTGGCTTTTCTGCCGAGATAAAAACGGCTGATATTAACTTTTGCTTCGCCGAGAAGCATTCCGATTTTTCCGATAACGCCGGGAACGTCCTGGTTTTTTGTCACGAGCATAAAACCTGTCGGCACGGCTTCGATTGAAAACCCGCTGATTTCCGTGATGCGCCCTTCGCCGTTGGAAAAAACCAAGCCTGATGCGGTTTGTTCGCCGGAAGCGACAAAAGCAGTCGTCCGAATATCAGCATTTTCGCCTTTGTTTGTCTGTGTGTAACTTGTCGTTACTTTGATGCCGCGCTCCTCGGCAATCAGCAAAGCGTTGACGACATTGACACGCGCCGAAACATCTCTTAAAAGTCCAGCCAAAAATGCGCGTGTTACCGGCGCAGCATCTTTTTCGGCGAGTTCGCCCGTGTATTCCAGCTTGACTTCGGAAATCGGTGAATCCTCTAAAATTTGTGCCTGAAAACGTCCGAGCTTTTCCGCCAAATCAATATACGGCGCAAATGCTTCGAGTTCCTTTGCCGCTAAACTCGGCGCATTGACCGCGCCGCGCAAAGCTCCGGTCAGCAGATAATCGCGCATTTGTTCGGCGACGGTGAAAGCCACGCCTTCCTGCGCTTCGGTCGTTGACGCTCCCAAATGCGGTGTTGTAATAATTTTCGGATTGTTCAAAAGCGGCGAATCGGGCAGTAAAGGTTCGGCTGCAAAAACATCCAATGCCGCTGCCGCAACCGTGCCGTTTTCGATTGCTTCGAGAAGTGCCGCTTCATCAACCAAACCGCCGCGAGCGCAATTTATCAAGCGAACGCCTTTCTTCATTTTCGAGAAAGCATCTTTACCGATAATTCCGCATGTTTCATCGGTTGCAGGGGTGTGAATTGTCAAAAAATCCGCACTTTTGAAAACATCGTCGAGCGTTCCGACTTCGATTCCCAAATCCTTCGCCTGGTCAAACGATACAAAAGGGTCAAATGCGAGAATCGTCATCCCGAAACCTTTGGCAATTTTCGCAACGTGCTTGCCGATTCTGCCCAGACCGATAACACCGAGAGTTTTTCCGTTAAGTTCCACGCCGACAAACCTTTTTTTATCCCAAATTCCGCTTTGCAAAAGCGTGTGCGCCTGCGGCACGTTTCGCGCCATCGAAACAAGCAAAGCGATTGTATGTTCGGCGGTAGTAATCGTGTTGCCGTCGGGCGCGTTCATTACGACGATGCCGCGTCCGGTTGCGCCTTTCACATCAATATTATCCACGCCGACACCGGCGCGTCCGATGACACGAAGTTTCGGAAGCGCGTCCATCAAATCACCCAGGACTTTCGTTTCGCTTCGCACAATCAAGCCGTCGAAATCTTTAACCGCTTCGGCTAATTCTTCGGGCGATAATTTAATGAGCTTTTTGATTGTAAATCCGGCTTCTTTCAGAGGCGAGAGTTTTTCTTCGTTCACATCGTCGGCGACAAAGACTTTTATGTTGCTCATTTTTATGATTCCGTTTATGTTAATTTATTATTTGATTGAAAAATCTGTTTCATCTTAACATTACGGAATTTATTCACAAAGCAACCCAAACTTATGGAAATTTTTGTTTATCACAAGGGCGCAGACCACATTGACGAAGGCTTTCCGGTAGAAAAACTTCCCGAATTGCTGGCTGATAAAGAGAGTTTGGTTTGGGTTGATATTGAACAGCCGAATGAAAAAGATAACCGAATTCTCTCCGATGTTTTTCATTTTCATCCGCTAACGATTGAAGATGCGATTGAAACGAGAAATCAGCCGAAGGTTGAATCTTACAATAATTACCTTTTTCTAATTGTCCACGGCGTGACGATAGAAACGAATACCGCTAACTTTGTCACCCGCGAACTCGATATATATTTAGGACAAAATTTCGTTCTAACTTATCAC
Source organism: Pyrinomonadaceae bacterium (assembly GCA_035575965.1). Classification (GTDB taxonomy): domain Bacteria; phylum Acidobacteriota; class Blastocatellia; order Pyrinomonadales; family Pyrinomonadaceae. The sequence continues at coordinate 2,303 of DATLXD010000140.1, forward strand.
CACGAATCTTTCCGCAGTATTAATAGTGTTAAAAGCCAGGTTCGCGCCAACACGTTTCACTGCGAACGCGGCGCGGAGTATCTGCTTCATCAAATTCTTGACAAACTAGTGGATTTATACATTCCCGTGGTCGATGATTTTGATGCGGGGATAAACAATCTCGAAGACCGTATTTTTCAAATGAAAAAAGGCAGCAATAAACTTCTTGAAGAAGTAATGAATTTGAAAAGAAGTGTCGCGCGGCTCGTCAGAATCAGTTCAAAACAGATGGATGTTATTGCGCGGCTGGCAAACGGCGAGTTTCCTTTGATACGCAAAGATGCTTTACCGTTTTACCGTGATGTTTACGACCATTTGCACCGGGTTTCCGTGCTTGCCGAAAATTATCGGGATTTAGTCGGCGGACTTCTCAATTTGCATTTCAATGTGGTTGCCAATCGAACCAACGATGTGGTCAAAACTTTGACGATTTTTTCCGCAATTGTTCTGCCTTTGTCGCTAATTGCAGGAATTTACGGAATGAATTTCGAGAATATGCCCGAACTCAAAACTCGTAACGGTTATTTTCTGACGCTTGCCTCAATGGTAATTGTGTCAATCGGTCTTTTGACTTATTTTTGGCGCAAAGGTTGGATTTTTAATAGTGAAGATGATGAAGAGACAAGCGATAAATAATCAATCGGAGCTATTTTTTCAAAAGGAAATTTGAAATGCATAAATAATTGATAAAACTGTTCCTGCATAAATGCCCGCCAGAATATCGTCGGTGCAAACACCAATTCCCGCAGGCAGATTTTGCAGTGAATCTATCGGATACGGCTTCCAAATATCAAACAGACGGAAAAGCAAAAAACCTGCAATAACAAAATGCCAGGACACGGCGAATGGAATAAACAGAAATGTTATTAATTGTCCGATAACTTCGTCAACGACTACCTTTTGCGGGTCTTTATTCTGAAAAATCTTGACGGCGCGGTTTGATGCCCAAATGCCCAAAAGACAAAACAACAAAAATAAAATTAAATTGACGGCGTGAATCCAAGCCGTAATTTGCGCGTCTTGCCAACCGTGTTGTGAAAAATAAAAATTCGTCCTGGCTTCGATTGAAGCAAACAATAGATAAATTAAAACCCCAACGGCAGAGCCGTAAGTTCCGGGCGCAAGCGGCAGGTAGCCGACCCCGCAAGTCGTCACCGCTAGAGAAAAATAATCGAGTTCGGTCTTATCTTTTATCTTTTCTTCGGCAAGTTTTTCAATTTCAACGGCGGCGGAAATGTGAATGAGTTCATCGTAACTTGGCATTGCCGTTTGATTTTATACGATTTCGCCGATTAAATCATAACTATGCGCTTCGGAAATGCGGACGTTGTAAAACTCACCGACTTTCGGCTCAAGATTTTCCGGCATATCGTTGATTAAAATATAACCGTCAATTTCCTGCGCCTGTCCTTCGAGCCGACCCTGAAAAAGCAGATCGGATTCTTGCGAAAGACCTTCAAACAAAACGCGAAACTCTTTACCGATTTTTTGCTGATTTTTCTTTTTAGAAATTTTTGCCTGCTCTTTCATCAACCGCGCTCGGCGTTGTTTTGCTGTTTTCGCGTCAACTTTATTCGGCAAATCGAATGCGGTCGTTCCTTCTTCGTCGGAATATGTGAACACGCCGACGTTATCGAATTCGCAGTTTCGCACGAACGTCATCAATTCTTCAAAATCTTCTTCCGTTTCGCCCGGAAAGCCGGTGATGAAAGTCGTGCGGATTGTGATGCCGGGAACTTTTCCTCGCACACGGCAAATCAATTTTTCCAAACTCTCGCGCGTGCCGCCGCGTTTCATCAATTTCAAAACATTGCGCGAACCGTGTTGCAGCGGCATATCGAGATATTTGACGGCTTTCGCGGTTTCGGCAATCGCTTCGAGAAATGCGTCGGAGATGTGCGTCGGGTAAGCATACATCACGCGAATCCATTCCAAATCTTCAATCTCGCCGAGTGCGCGGATGAGTTTTGCAAGCGCGTCAACTTCGCCCAAATCTTCGCCGAAACGCGACGAATCCTGCGCGATTAAAACGATTTCCTTCACGCCTTGTTTCGCCAAATCTTCAGCTTCTTTCAAAATGCTTCCGAAACGACGGGAGCGAAACGAGCCGCGCATCGCAGGAATTGAGCAAAACGCGCACGGGCGGTCGCAGCCTTCGGCGATTTTGATAAACGCGGTGTGCGATTCAGTGGCGCGAAAACGTGGCGTGTCAAAATCGTAAAGATACGTCGCGGTTTTGTTGCCGATTTGAAGTAAAGGTAAATCGCGAAAATTTTTCGTTTCGTCAGCAGCTTCCAAAATTCTGCCGATTTCATTCGTGCCGATAAATGCGTCAACTTCCGGCAATTCCTTTATCAAATCGTCGCGGTAACGCTCGACCAGACAACCGGCAACGATGACACGCTTGGTTATGCCGTTCGATTTCGCGCCGGTCGCTTCAAGAATCGCTTCGACGGATTCGGCTTTCGCCGATTCGATAAAACCGCAAGTATTCACCACGACGGTTTCCGCTTCCTCGCTGTTATTCGTAATTTCGTAGCCAGCCGCTTTCAATTGTCCCATCATCACTTCCGAATCAACGAGATTCTTCGGACAACCGAGACTGACAAATCCAACTTTTTTCATTATTTAATTTTAGCTCTTTCTAACGGCTAAACACCAAAAATAAAATCAAAATACTAAGCAATGGTGTAACAATAGCAAATCTGGCAAGCCATTTAATTTTATCTGTAAGATTCTTAGGAATTTCTAACTTGTCTGCCAATAGTAAAACTGTAACTCCAATTAAAATTCCGTAAGTTATAGAAAATAATATCAACAGATGAGTTAGCCTTCCAACTCCTTCAAAACCTATTAAGCCCAATATGTATATAGACAATAAACCAACAGGTAAAATAAATATAGCTGTTGTTGGAGCGAACAACCAAAACGTATTCCAAAACTTTGGATTTATTTTCTCGCGCACTATCTCTACAATTTTCGTCTTGGTTATCATTTTATTTTTCAGCAAAATTATTTTCTAATTTGTGAAGCCAATTCTCAATTTCTTTTGACTCATCATTCGTCAAACTCTTTTCGCCGAAACGCACGCGGTTATATTTTTCCGTGATGCGAACGGCTTCGGGCATATTTAAGGCAAAGGCGAATTCCAAAGGCGTTTGATGCGCGGCGCGGGTGAAACCTTTGCTCGCCAAAACCTTTTGCATCCGCTCGTAAAATTCGACAATCGTCGTTTCATTTCTGAATTTTAGCCAGTCGTAAATTGTCTGCCAAACGTCGAGTCGTCTAATTCTTCGATAAAGCCAAACGACTAAAATTACTCCGAGAATTGCCGCCAGCAAATACAGAATGCCGAACGCGACGGCTTGCGCACTCGCCTGCAAGCCTTTGTCGCCGCGAACTTCCCGCCACCAATCCGACAGGCGATACTGTATTTCGCTCAACCAGCCGGAAGTTTTCGCTTGATATTCGACAAAGCTGTTTTTGACCGAGCGCATCAAGGATTTTTGTTCCTGATTGTCGTAAGCGACGAAATACTGTATCCAAAAAGTTTCGAGCGCGACGAGATAACTGTTGAATTTTCCTAGCATTCCGCTGGTAGCGATTGAATCGTCAAAACGTCCGGCGGAAGGTGTCGGGTCAAACGGAACCCAGGCGTTTTCTCCAGGGAAATAAACTTCAACCCAAGAATGCGCGTCTTTTTGCTTGATGACGAAAACGTCCGCCGTTTCGTTGTATTCACCCTGCTGAAAACCGTTAACGACGCGCGTGGCGATGCCCTGCGTTCGCAGCATAATCGCCATCGCCGTCGCAAAATACTCGCAATGACCTTCGCGGACGTTGAATAAAAAATCCGCCAAAGGTTCTTCGCCTCCGGCTTTCATTTCCAAACTGTAGCCGAATTGCGTTTGCAGATAATTTTCGACGGCTTTTGCTTTATCATAACGGTTCGCCTGTTTTTCGGTGATTTGCGCGGCGAGAACGGCGATTCGCTCGTCGAATTTTTCGGGAAGCTGTAAATAACGTTTCGCTTCGGATGGATAATTTGCGTTGTCGGATTTTAACACACTCGCATCGGGCAGGGAGCGGTCGGAATTTACTTTGTAGCTCAGACGCTCATAATTGCCGCGTTGAAAAGTTATCGCGCCTTCCGAATCTTTGTAGAGTTCGGACGGAAGACTACCTTCAATCGCCAAAGGACGCGACAGTGCGAATAAAACAGGCGTATCAATCGGTTCAAGATAGATTGTTTGAATCGTCGAAGCAGCGTTCGCCTGCGGATAATCAATTAGAAAGAATCCGCGTTCGAGTTTGACGAAAGATTCACGAAAATCTTTTTTCGATTTGCTCCAACGCTTATTATCAAACGTATCGAGCGCGACTCCGCGCCAATGCATCGTGCCGAGATTTCTCCCATCTGTTTTATCAATCCGCGCCCGCATTACAATCTGGTCGTTCTGCAAAAGGCTTCCGATTTCCCCTAAATTGACTGAATCGGAAAAACCCGTAACGCTCGAAAGCCCTTTTGAATTACTTCCCAAACCCGCGCCGCCGACACGCGGAAGCGCGAAAAATAAAGGCGCGGCAAAGATGATGATTAAAACGAGCAACGAAATCGCCGTCAGAGGCAATCTGGCGAGCGGAATTTTGGCAAAAGTTTTTTCCTTGTTCTCAGTCTTTTTATAATTTGAATTACGGTTGATTGACGCGGAAGTTTTTCTAATCTCAAAAGTAACAATCGCGCAAATCGTGACGAGCAAATACAAAATCAAGGAAGCCAGATAAAGCGGGCTGATGCTCAAACCAGCCGCCAGCAAAACTTCAAAAAACGCCATCAAATAAAGAAACAACCAATCGCGCTCGGCTTTTCTTTGAAGAAGTTTTATCGCCGCCAACACTAAAATCATTTGAGCGAGCATTGCCGCAAGGTCAGCGACGTTTGCTCCAAAACCAAGTATTTGATATTTCCGTCCAATATAAAAAAGCGGCACAACAATAAATATCGAAACCGTTCCGAGCCGTTCGGAAATCTGCCA
>DATLXD010000141.1:0-4550 GCA_035575965.1 Pyrinomonadaceae bacterium
GACCGCGTGATGGATTCGATGGATTTGGAACGCGAGCGCGGCATTACGATTATGGCAAAAAATGCTTCGGTGCATTACGGCGATTACAAAATAAATATTCTCGACACGCCCGGACACGCCGATTTTGGCGGCGAAGTCGAGCGCGTTTTGAAAATGGTCGACGGCATCGTTTTGCTCGTCGACGCGGCGGAAGGCTGTCTGCCGCAAACAAGATTTGTTCTGCGGAAAGCGTTGGAACAAAAACTTCCGGCAATTGCTCTCGTCAACAAAATCGACCGCCAAGACTCGCGCCCCGAAGAAGTCTTGGATGAGATTTACGACCTTTTTATTGACTTGGGCGCAACTGAGGAACAAATTGATTTTCCGGTTCTTTACTCAATTTCGCGCGACGGTGTGGCGAAGAAAACTCTGGAAGAAGAATCAAAGAATCTGAAACCGCTTTTCGACCAAATTATCGAAACGATTCCCGCGCCGCACGCTTTGCGCGACGACAGTTTGCAGGTTCTTGTCGCCAATATAGATTACAACGAATACGTCGGACGCCTTGCAATCGGTAGAATTTATTCAGGCGAACTGAATAAAAATCAGGATGTCATCGTTGCCAAGCGCGACGGCTCGACGCAGAAAACTAAAGTCAAGGAACTTTACGTTTTTGAAGGAATGAAACGCGAATCGGTTGACAAAGCCGGTGTCGGCGAAATCGTCGCGCTTGCCGGTTTTGACGACATCAACATCGGCGAAACGATTACGCTGGTTGATAATCCGAAACCGCTGCCGGTGATAAATGTTGACGAGCCGACGATTGCGATGATTTTCGGCGTCAACAATTCGCCGTTTTCGGGCATTGACGGCAAATTCGTTACATCGCGTCAAATAAAAGAACGTCTTGAAAGAGAACTTTTGGGAAATGTTGCATTAAGAGTCGAGGACACCGATTCGCCAGACCAATTCAAAGTTTCGGGACGCGGCGAATTGCAGCTTGCAATTTTAATCGAAATGATGCGGCGCGAAGGCTACGAACTCCAAGTTTCAAAACCGGAAGTTATCACCAAACGCGGCGACAATGGCGAATTGCTCGAACCGATTGAACAAGTCGTCGTTGACGTGCCGGAAGAATTTATCGGCGTGGTCACCGAAGCACTCGGACGGCGCAAAGGTCAGATGAGCAAAATGATAAACAACGGAACAGGGCGCGTGCGGCTCGAATACGAAGTTCCGTCGCGCGGTCTGATTGGTTTTCGCGGCGAGTTTCTGACCGAAACAAAAGGCACGGGTTTGCTAAATACAATTTTCCTGCGCTTCGACAAATGGCAGGGCGATATGAAGGGACGCGGCACCGGCTCGCTGATTTCCGACCGAATGGGCGAAGCGATGACTTACGCGCTTTATGCTTTGCAGGAACGCGGCGCGCTGTTCGTTAAACCGCAAACAAAGGTTTATGAAGGAATGATTATCGGCGAAAACGCCCGCGCCGTCGACCTTGACGTCAATCCAATCAAGGAGAAAAAGTTGACGAATATGCGGACTTCTTCGGCTGATGAAGCGATGCGGCTCGTTCCCGTCAAGGATTTGTCGCTCGAAGAAGCATTGGAATTTATCGCCGATGACGAACTCGTCGAAGCCACGCCGAAATCTATTCGTTTGAGAAAGCGTGTTTTGAAGGCGAACGAAAGACCGAAAAATAACAATTCGCCAATCGAAAATTATAAAACGTGAACGGATTATTTCCGTTCACGTTTTTTCGTTTATAATCAATTCCGATGTCTGTCATTGACGGAAAAACCATGCTCGAAGTTCTGCGCGATTTTGTTCAAAAGGCAGAGCAATCCGCTATTTCTTATATGGTAACCGGTTCGTTTGCAATGAGTGCTTACGGCGAAATGCGTTTTACCCGCGATATTGATGTTGTGATTGAAATTAGCCGCGAACAGATTATCGATTTTTTTCAATTTTTCGAGAAAGACTATTACCTCAGCGTAAATTCTATCAAACGCGCAGTTGAAAACCAATCAATGTTCAATCTGATTCATCTTGAAAAAGCGGTTAAAATTGATTGTATTGTTCGTAAAAAATCCGAATTTGAACGATTAAAATTTGTTAACCGTCGGCAAATTAGTGTCGGCGAATTATCTTTTTGGATAATTACCAAAGAAGATTTAATTGTTTCCAAACTAAATTGGGCGAAATCTTCATCTTCGGAGATGCAGTTGAAAGACGTTGCCAATTTAACCGGTGATGATTATGATTCCGAATATGTCGAAACCTGGATTGAAAAGCTAAACTTAGAGGAAATCTGGCAAAAAGTTTTAGAATGGAAGATACAACATCCGAAATAAAAGCCGTCTACCGGCAAATGCTACTGTCGCTCACCGAAGAAGAACGATTTTTGATGTGCGCCGAAATGTTCGATTCTGCCAGAGCAATCGCTTTTGCCGCAATGCCGCAAGATTTATCCGCCGCCGACCAAAAACGCTACATTTACAAGCGCACTTACGGCGAACCTCTGCCCGACGATTTTCCTTTCCGCGATAAATAATTAATAGCGAACAAGTGCGCGTAATAGAAATGACGGGCGAAACTTTCGCTGAAATCGAAAGTTTATCTTTCAAAATATCCATTTTTTATTTCTTCTATCTTATGGCAAAATCTCTGTCATTATGATTGCTCAAACCTTTAATGAAACCTTTACAGAAGTTCAAGAATTAGTTAAAAACTTTCAGATTAATGAACAAGAATATCTCAAACCCACATATCAGGAAGCGCACGTTCGTCAACATTTTCTTGATAAATTCTTTGTCGCGCTCGGTTGGGACGTTTATCATCAGGAACAATCAAACCCTTATGAGCGCGAAGTCAAGATAGAACAAAGCGTAATGGTGCAAGGTCGCGGCAAACGCGCCGATTACGCTTTCTACACCGCGCCGAATTTCTCACAAGCCAGATTTATGGCGGAAGCGAAAAAACCTTCGCGCGGGCTTGAAAACGCGCAGGATTGTTTTCAGGCGATTCGTTACGGCTGGAACTCAAACACGCCGATTTCGGTTCTCACCGATTTTGAACAATTTATTGTTTTGGATTCGCGCTATAAACCGACGATTGAAACTTGTGTTAATCGTATTCTCAAAAAGTTTCACTACACCGATTTCTCGGACGAAGAAAAGTTTCGAGAGATTTACTATCTTTTCTCGCGCGAAGCGGTCGGCAATAATGCGCTTGAAAATTTCGCGGCGAGTTTGAAGAAAGCCAGAGGCGCGCGGCAGGCGAAACTTTTCCAGACGGCGCAGATTCAGCCGGTTGGCGAAACATTCTTAACCGAACTCGACGAACACCGCGAAGAACTCGCCCGCGCCTTCAAACGCCGCAACCCAGAACTCGACGGCGACGCGCTGACCGAAATCACGCAGCGCACGCTTGACCGTCTTGTGTTTCTGCGCTTTCTCGAAGACAAACTCGTCGAGCCTTCGGAGATTATTGATAATCTCGGCACAAAATCGGGCAGCGCGTGGCGCGATTTTGCGGCGGAAATGCCGCGCTTGAATAAAATCTACAACGGCATTATTTTCAAACCGCACCGACGGCGATAAACGATTTTACGAACGCCTGTGCAATTCGCTCGACGCGCAGATTGACGACGAAGTTTATCGGCTTTATGACATCACGCCCGACGAGCGAACAATCATCGAAAGCAACTAATACAACTGGAAATGTTGAGCGCGGAAGGCATGATATAATCCGAAAAAGAGGTGATTAATATGCAGACGGATATTCAGGAGATTTACACGAAAACAATTTTGCCTCTGCCGGACAGAGAGAAATTACAAATTGCGACCCTGATTCTCGAAGACGTAACGGGAAAAGCGAAAGGCGAAAATCGGAAATCAAAAAAGGAGTCTGCCGGAGAAAACGGCGAAACCGCTCACGCGCTGACTCTGATTGCAAATATGGCAGTTGATGTAGGCGTTACCGACTTGGCGGAAAGACATGATTTTTATGCTCACGGCAAATTGGAGGATTAAAACGCTTTGACAAATGACGCGCTTTTTCTCGATACGGCTTATATCTTCGCGCTGTTTAATACTCGCGACCAATGGCACGAGCAGGCTTTGAAATGGCAACGAAAAATCGTCCTCGAAAATCTTCCCGTGCTGACGACCGAGTTTGTTTTAGTTGAAATCGGGAACGGCTTATCATCAATAAAATTTCGTGGTTCTGCCGCCAACATTATTCAAACTTTGCAGGAAAATGCTTTTGTCAAAATTATTCCCACCTCTTCCGAACTCTTTGTGCAAGCCTTTAATCTCTATGAACAGCGTCAGGACAAAAGTTGGGGCTTGACCGACTGCATATCGTTCGTCGTGATGCGCGAAAATGAAATCACTGAAGCCCTAACCACCGACGACCATTTTCGCCAAGCCGGTTTCAAGGCTTTGCTGCTTAGTTAAAGAATCAAAAAAACTCGCCGCTGCCCGCACCGATGCGGTCTTGCGTTTCGACTTCATAGCGTAGTTGCTTTTGAATCTCAATCGCCTGTTTCGGCGACAAATTCCAAT
>DATLXD010000142.1:0-6799 GCA_035575965.1 Pyrinomonadaceae bacterium
ACCATTCGCGCCATCGCGCCGTCAATCATAAATTTCGCGCCGGAAAGCGTAAAGCGCGATTGCTCGTTCGTAATAGCAAAAGCCGTATTGTGGATAAAGTGATTAAAAATATCGGCGGAAAGTTTCATCGGTGCGCTTTTAAAGCTCGGAACTTCCGGGAATTGTTCGCGGCTGACACCTGCAAGGCGGAAATTTGATTTGCCGCAGTTCAACTTTACCCATTCGTTTTCATCTTTTGTAAAATGCACGTCCGTGTCGGGCAAAAGGCGAACAATATCGAAAAGTTTGCGTGCCTGTATGCACATCGAACCCGCTTTTTTTATATCGGCTTCGGCTTCGCAGCGAATCGTTACGTCCAAATCGGTTCCGACAATTCTGATATTATTTTCGCCGACCGATTCAATCAATATATTTGAAAGTACCGGAATCGTGCTTTTCTTTTCCACTATGCCCTGAACGAATCCGAGTTCATCTTTTAAGATGCCTTGCTTGATTACAAATTCCATATCTCGCTCCTGTTTATTTATGACGATTATTTTATCTTAATTCCTGATTTTTTACTTTAAATTACCGACGCTTTTTACTATCTCTAATTAATTTAAAAACATTATATTTATCTAGTAGTAGTAGTAGTGCCTGTGGAAATGTGGAAAAACGACTTAAATAGTTGTAAATACAGGTTTTGTTTTCCACAGGCACTTGTGGAAAACCTGTGGATAACTTTGCCGCCTGTGGATAACTTTATCAAAAATCAACTTTATTGACTTTTCCACAGGCAAAAAAAATCACAGCCTGTGGAAATGTGGATAAAATTTGTTTAACTGTTATTGATAAAGAATATACTCGAATCTGTTGTTTCAAAAGCTGTGGATAACTTTCACCGATTTTCTTGCCGAATTTTTGCTAACTAACTGCAAAGGTTATCTATAAGCTCACTTACTATCCTGTGGAAATGTTTATCTTCCTTAATTAGCGCGTCAATTTTATCTACCGAATGAATTACGGTCGTGTGATGTTTGCCGCCAAATTCTCGTCCGACTTCGGGGAAACTGTGTTTAGTTAATCTTTTACAGAGATACATCGCAATTTGTCTCGGAACGGCGATTTGTCTGGTATTATTTTTTGATTTTAATTCTTCGACAGACAACTTAAACTGTAAGGCGACGGTTCTTGAAATTCTATCCATCGTTACGCCTTCAGCTTGTTCATCATCCGTAATGTTTCGCATCGCGTCCTGCGCGAGCATTTTTGAAATCGGAAGCCCGCGCAGAGATGAAATGGCGATAAGGCGCACGAGCGAGCCTTCGAGTTCGCGGATATTGCTTTTGACTTTGCTGGCAATGAAAAACGCGATGTCGTCCGGCAAACCAACGCCGTCTAAATCCGCTTTTCTTTTCAAAATAGCAACCTTCGTTTCCAAATCCGGTGGTTCGATGTCGGCAATCAAGCCCCATTCAAACCGTGAGTGCAGACGCTCTTCCAAGGTCGGAATTTCACGCGGCGGACAATCCGATGTAATGACAATCTGCTTCTGGTCGTTATGGAGCGCGTTAAAGGTATGAAAAAATTCTTCCTGCGTGCGTTCCTTGTTAGCCATAAACTGCACGTCGTCCATTAAAAGCACGTCAATCGAGCGGTATTTTTCCCGAAAAGTTTGCGTTTTGTCGTAACGAATCGCGTTAATTAATTCGTTCATAAATTTTTCGGCGGACATATATGCGACACGCAGATGTCGATTGCGTTCTTTGATAGCGTGTCCGGCGGCATGCATCAGATGCGTTTTCCCAAGCCCGACACCGCCGTAAATATACATCGGGTTATAAGTTTTGCCGGGTGATTCGGCGACTGCCAAAGCTGCCGCGTGCGCAAACTGGTTGCACGAGCCGACGACAAAGGTCTGAAAGGTATATTTAGGATTAAGCGAATTTTCAATCGGCTCGATGTCGACAAAATTAGTAGAAACGCTTCTCGGCGAAACTTCCGGCTTCGATGATTCAACAAAATTGAAATTATTAGCTGCCGGTTTTACAACTTTATTTTGTTTTTCAAAGAAAAATTCCGCCTCATCTTCGACAAAATCTTCGTTCAATTCCGAATTTTCAATTTCCCAATCAACTTGGTAATTCGGTAAGTTCAATTCCTTCAAGGTTTGAGCAATAACCTCTGAATAATATGTGCTGACCCAATCCTTATTGACCTGACTGGCGCGAAGATGCAAAGTTCGCTCTTGTTCGTTAAAGCCGTCGAATTGAATCGGACGAAACCACGCATCGAAAATATGTTTATTCAGACGCTTTTCCACCGATTGAAGAATGTTATTCCAAACATTTTTGTTTTCCGCCGCCGCTTCCATAACTTTTCTCCCTAAGTTTTTTGTTAAATCTTTGGTAAAACTTTTAAGCAAAATTCTCTTTTGAAAATGATTTTAAGCAGTTCTCAAATCTATCTCAGAACCTCTGAAAACTCGTTTGATTTCGGTAGCTTTCGAGCCTGTGAGAGTCACCGCAGAAAAGTTTTCCACAGGTTTTTCCACAGGTTTGTGGAAAGTTGCTTAAATACTAATGTAAAGCCTTAACTAGCCTATTTTCAATAACTTACAAGAATTTAATTTACTCGAAACGGGAAAAAGACTATCAAATAAAATCTAAAATAGCAAGAGAAATCCACAGGTTTTAAAAAATAAATTTTCCAACCAATCAAGTCTTTTTTTAACAGTAACTTGGCAAGAAATCCGATTGTGTTAGACTTGAATTTATCTTGATTTTGGAGCAGAAATTTTTATGTTGAAAATAAAAAAGCACAAAAAATCTAAGGAGAAAAAGTTGAAAGATTTGCCGAAAAGAGTTCCCAGGCAGCAAAATAAGGATTCGGGCGAAGACAAACTTAAGGAACAAATAAAAAAAACTTCTGAAGGTTTATATTTTATGAGCGAAACGGATGCGAAAATTCTTCCGTTTTTCGGCAAGCAAGCTCAAGCGGTAACAAAAGAAGAAATTATAAGCCAAACAAAAAGCGCGACGGATGTGCCGGTGGAAGAAAGAAGTTTTACGGAATTTTTTGCGCGTTTAACAGAAATTCAAGATTGGTTCAGCGACGAAGAAAAAGCAACGGCGCAGAAATTTGCCGAATTAAAAAATTTGCTCGAAAGTAATTTGAGAGATTTGAAGGTTTTCAAAATCGGAAAAATTCAATTGGACATTTACGCGGTCGGACTTGACGCGGAAAATAACTTGTTGGGAATAAAGACAAAAGCCGTCGAAACTTAACAAACGGAAAATTGAAAACGAAAATGGAAAATTGATAATACTGATTTACATTTTCCGTTTTCAATTTTCAATTTTCCGTTAAATTTATTTTTTGTTTATCGAACTTGCGCCTGAAGCATTTTGTTTGATGTTTTTCGGCTCGCCCGTGTAGGAAATTTTGCTTGCACCGCTGGCTTCGACATTCAACTCGTTGGTTGCCAAAACATTTGCGCTGCTCGCGCCGCTCGCGTCAACATCGGCATTTTCAGCGCGCAAATTTTTCGCATTAATTTCGCTTGCGCCGCTCGCGTCCGCCTTTAATTCCTTTGCTTCGCCGTTAATAATTATTTCCGAAGCTCCGCTAGCTTTTAGTTTGAGCGAATCGGCTTTGACATTCATAATTTTTGCATCGGATGCGCCTGAAATATCTAAGCCTTCAATCGCAGGCATTGAAATTTTGACGTTTAACTTTGTTGTCGGAGAAATTTTGCCTTCGCTGTAAATTTTTAAAGTATCGCCGCTGATTTCCGTTTTAATATATTGAAGCAAATTATCATCGGCTTCAACCGTAACGCCAAAGTCCTTTTGCGCGTCAACTTCAAGATTTACCGCGCCGCTTGCTTCAATTTCTCTAAAGCCCGTTACGTTTCTTTGCTCGGTTTTTGAAGTTCCCGAACCTTTAACGCCAGTGAAATTATTGATTCCGCCCAAACCGCAGTTTGTTGAAAAAATCAAACCGATTGTTAAAGCCAAGATAAAAATCGCCAAACTTATTTTCTTCATTTTTTCCTCCGCTAAATTATTCGTGTAATCGTAAAAGGCAAACGAAAAAATTTTGCGGCAAGTTCCAAATTTATTTAGCAAATGCGATATATGACAAAAATGCCTGCACAATTCCGATAATCAAACCGAATAACGCGCCGAAAAGCTCAATGGTTCGCAGGTGTTCTTTGGCGACGGAAAGCACGAGCGATTCGAGCTTTTCCACCGGATAAAGATTGATTTTTTCGCGCACCACACCGCCGATGTTAAATTCCCTAATTGCTTCGGGAAGTTTTTGTTTTGCGGCGGCGATAATCGTTTCAGTCAATGAATTCCCTGCTTGGCGGACTTTTTCTTCGGAGATGTGGTCGGATAATTTTCCGATTGGTGTAGCGAGAAGTCTTTCGATTTGTTTCGCCAGAACTGCGTTGATGATGTTTGAAGTTTCCTCGCGGGTGAGAACATTCAGCAAACTTTTCGACAACATATTTTTGAGCTTTTCTTCGGCTTCCGGGTGCGCGGTCTGCAAAATCGCGCCGAGGCTGTGCGGGCGAAGTTTCTGCAAAGTGTCGGTCAAATATGCCGAAACTGAATTCAGCATTTCGTCGCCTTGAACGAGCGACAAAACGCTCTTCGAGATTTGCGATTTTAATCGTTCAAGCTGTTCGGGCGCGATGTTTCCGACGATTTCTGGAAGCGGACGCACCAGCATATTGTCAATTGTTTTGTCAATGAAATTTCTGGCTTCTTCGGCGAAAAACGCGCCGCGCAAAGTTTCTTCCAAACGCTTCGGCAAGCTGTCGTTCACCATTTCATCAACTTCCTTTAAGATGTTTTCGCGCGACACGAAAATCTTTTTGAAAAACGCCAGATTTTCGTAATAATCGTGAACTTCGCGCTTGATAAGTGCGCTGATTTGATTGCGCGTGCGTTCGGCGGTAGCGATTTCGGCTAATTGATGCACAATCGGCTCGATTTGCCCGTTGGCTTTTTCCTTCAAGAGCGCGACGGCATCAGGTGTAAACATTTCGCCGAGCGGCGTTTGTATATTTGCCAAATCGTCAATGCGGCGGCTGATAAAATCTTCAATTTTCTGCTCAAAAGCCGGTTCTCTGACGACAGAACGAATCCGCGTTTCGAGAAAACCGATAATTTTAAGAAAAGTTTCTTCGTCAACGGTTTCCGAAACTCTTCTCGAAAGCATTTCATCAACGCGCCGCCCGACGAATCCGCGAATTGTCTCGACGGTTTCCTCGCTTTTCAAAACATTTCCGATGTATTCCGCAATTTTAATTTGGAGTGAAGAAATCGCGTCCAAGACAGGCTCGCGGATGCCCGCGGGTAAGGCTTCGACCAGCGACGGGTAATTTTGCGAAATCAAATCTTGCGTATAAGAATCAACGACCGATTGAATTTTTTTTCGCAAGAATTCTTTGCCGAAAAGCTCTTCGACAATCGTTTCCTGCGAAACGAGTTCTTCGCCGACGGCTTTGCCAATGGCTTCTGCTAGACGCGCTCGGTGACGCGGAATCATTCCTTGCGGAAAAACCGTGAAGCCCAATAATTTCACCGGATTGCGCGGGCGAAAAAGCATCCGCACGGCAAGCCACGCGCCTGCGTAACCGTGAACCGTCGCAAAGATTATTAAGAGCGCGACCTGCACCCACAAACTCTTAAAAAATTCTCCTAAAACTTGAAAAAAATCCATTGCAAAAATAAGTCCAAAGTCTCTAGTCTGATGTCCAAAGTCTACTTGTTTTCGACTTTGGACATTGGGCTTTGGACTTTGGACTAACTAGAAAACCTGAAAACCTTTTGATTGGAAACAAAATTCGGAAAAATCCTTCAGCAAATCGTGGCTTGTGCTGTAATTTTTCCATTGCTCGTCTTCATCGCGGTAAAACGTGCCGTCGTCGGGCGCGTCGGTGACGGACAAATCCGAGAAAATGCGTTTGTTCGGCGCAAGGCGCGGCAAAATTTCATCGCGGATTTTTTCGCCGATTTGGTGCGCCTCTTCGAGCGAAAATTTCGCGCCCGTTCCATTATAGCTCATCTGCCGCAGCTTCCCTTCGTCAACGATGTCGAAACTTTTAATAATTTCCAGCGTCGGCTTCCAATTCCAGACATTGGCGCGAAACTCAAAACTTTCAGAACCCAAATCCATTAAAGTAAAACTCATAAATTTCTCCTCAAGAAATGCTAAACGTGAAAAGCATTTTGGTCAATGAATTTACACACGGAAAAAGTTATAATTACTTTCAATTCGTTTCAAATCTGTTCGGTTATTTTTATCAAGTGAACGAATAAGCAATTTAAGGTTAAATGGAAAAACCAATTTCATATTCGGACGCGGGCGTTTCGATTGACAATGCAAATCTCGCGCTCAACCAAATAAAAAAATTCGCCAAATCTACTTTTAATCAGAAAACTCTGACGGAAATCGGGAGTTTCGGCGGAATGTTTTCAGGAATGTTTCCCGAAATGCGCGAGCCGATTCTGGTTGCTTCGGCGGACGGTGTCGGCACGAAATTGAAAGTCGCGTTTATGGCAAACGTGCATCACACAATCGGGCAAGACCTTGTAAATCACTGCGTCAACGATATTCTGGTGCAAGGCGCGAAACCTTTGTTTTTTCTCGATTATTTTGCAACCGGAAAACTTTCGCCCGAAATTACGATTGATGTCGTCAAAGGAATTTCCGTCGCCTGCAAGGAAAACGGCTGCGTTCTGCTCGGCGGCGAAACGGCGGAAATGCCCGGATTTTATGCCGACGGCGAATATGATTTGGCGGG
>DATLXD010000143.1:0-15270 GCA_035575965.1 Pyrinomonadaceae bacterium
TATTCGTTTTTTCGCGTGGATTCGAGCGATTTTATGCGCGTGTTCAATTCCTTGATACGCTGATTTGAAGCATCAATTTTGTCGTCGACAGTTTCCTCCGGCGGCTGCGCAATCGGCTCGCTGATTGTCGTCTGATTTTCACTCGGAATATCATCGGCGCGGCTGATGATTACCGGCAGGGTTTGCAGCGGAGTCGGGAGAACTATTGGTTGGACAGGACGATTCGTTCTTCGCCTGGGAGTCTGCGCGCTTGTAGCGAAAACCGCAGCAAAAAAACCGATTAAAACTATTGCCGCAAAAACAAATTTTATTTTAAAAGTTTCGGATTTCATTTTTTACACCTTTTCTTTGACTACTCGCATCTTTATCGGGCAGCAAATCGCCCGTAAAAAATTCGACGACGTTTTTTCCCATCCCGACAAAAGGTATTGCATCGAGTCCGGCATTCAACACACCTTTGACGACACCCTTTCTTTTGATGTCGTAGCCGACCAGCCCAATTGCCATTACCGTCCCGACATACGGAACCGATTTAGCGACGCGCTTGGCGATTTGCCAGCCGCCTGCGTGAACCAATTTTCTTTTGATACTCGAATTTTCTTTTGTCATACAAATTTCACTCCGCCGATTCTCTATTATACTTGCCTTATTCGGATGACAAAAGCATACTCTAACTTTGCACGCGCAATTTTTCCGAAAGTTTCAAATGTTAAAATAAAATAATGTCGCTGATTATCAAAAATCTTTCCAAAAGATTCGATAAAAACTGGATTTTAAAAGACGTTTCACTCGAAGTGAAAAAAGGCGAAATTCTCGGTTTATTCGGAATCGTCGGTGTCGGGAAAACGACGGCGATTCGCGTGATTGCCGGTGCGGAAGACCGCGACGGCGGTGATATTATTTTCGATTCGCGGGACTTATCGAAACTAAACTGTGAAGAACGCGGATTTCATTTCCCGAAATTGACGAACGACGAATTTTGGAAATCAATTTTTAAAAATCAAAAATCCTCCGAACTTGCCGACGGCGAAGGTCAGGTTTTAGCACTTGAAGACGCTCTCGAAAAAGCCGAAGCCGTTTTGCTTCTCGACAATCAATTTTGTTTTATGGATAAACAACTGCGCGAGGAGAATTGCGAGAAGCTGCGAAAAACGACTAAGGAAAAAAATCTAGCTGTAATTTTTGCGACCAACGATTATGACGAGATTTTTTCGATTTGCGACCGCGTTGCAATTCTGCACAACGGTGAAATTGTGCAGAGCGGAACACCGCGCGAAGTATATGAAAAGCCGAATTCGGTTACGGTCGCGCGAACGACCGGAAACAATAACTTGATTGCAGTCAGACGCTTAACTTCAAAAAAAGCTGATGTCTTAGAATTTCAAACTATCATTGCCGAACATCGCCTGCTGACCGATAAAGTCGAAAAAAATCTGCTCGGCGCGATTCATCAAAATACGACGCTCGCTATCCGACCCGAACATATTTCGATTTCGTTCGGCGCGTCGTTTCCCGAAGACAATCTATTAAAAGCAAAAATTACCGGCATTACCTTTAACGGCGCAACGACTTCGATATATCTCGATGCCGACGACTTAAAACTCGAAGTACTGGTTTTGCGTCTGGTCGGTCTAAACGTCGGCGACGAATGTATGGTCGGACTCCCGCCTGACCGAATTTTAATTTTAAAGGATTAAATTTATCAAACAACTTTCACGCCGTAGCCTAGACCGTCGCCGACCGGTAAAACCTGTGCTTTCAATTGCGGATGATTGACAAATACCTGGTTGAAATTTCGCAGAGCGAGGGTTGATTCTTCGTCCTTTTCGGTGGAATTTTCATTCGCTACTTCACCGCCCCAAAGCAAATTATCGACAATTACAACGCCGCCGACGCGCATAAGCGGCAAGCACAGCTTGAGATAATCGGCATACTCGGTTTTAACTGCATCAAGATAAATCAAATCGAAGTTTTCCTTTAAGTTCGGTAAAATGTCCAAAGCCATTCCTTTTACAATCTCGACTTTTCCGGGCAATCCAAGTTTGCCCAAATAATTTTGAGCTAAACCAATCATTTCTTGACTCGGTTCAATCGTTAAAACTTTTCCGCCTTCGGAAATTCCCCTTGCCAGATGAGCCGCGCCGTAGCCGATTGCCAAACCGATTTCCAGACAATTTTTCGCGTTTATTGCCCGCGCCGTCGTTTCCAAAAACCACGCCACTTCGCGGTCTGCTATCGGGACATTATTAGCTTCGGCATACCTTTCCATATCCGCCAAAACGCCGTCATTTTTTGGCAAAAGACGGTCAAGATAAATTGCTTGTTCCAACTGCAAAATCGCGTCGAATTTGGATTTCATAAAATAACCTGTCACCAAATAAAGTTTAATTTTTAAGGTTTAATGTTGAAAGTTAAATGCCAATTGTTCGAGTTTTACTTTAGATGTTGAAAACTAGACATTGAATCTTTAACCTCAAAAATCGAACTTTCTATCGCTGAATTATTTACTCGACGCTCGGAATCAAAAGAATCTGAACTCGCCGATTTTTGGCACGACTGGCGTTGGTTGTATTCGGAGCAACGGGCAAAGATGCGCCGTAACCTTTAGCTTCGATGCGATTTTGCGTAACGCCCAACGCGATTAGTTTATCCATAAATGTCTGTGCGCGTTCCTGCGTAAAAGTTTGCAATTCATCGGGTATTCCTTTGTTATCGGTATGCGATTCGACCATTATTTTGTAATCAGCAGTACTTGATAAAACTTCTCCCAGAGAATTGATTTTTGCGTCGCTTGCCGGCGCAAAATTGCTCACTCGAATACCTGAAAAATAATTTTCCGGTAAAGTTAAAACGATTCCGCGCTCGTTTTTTTCAACCGTGCCGAATTTTCGTAGAAGCTGCATCAAAATTGCTTCGTTCGATTGCAGTTGCGCAAGGCGGTCGGCTTGTTCCTTTTGCTGCTGGATGGCTTGTTTCTCGCTCTCAATGGCAGCAATTTTAGCTTTTGAGTTCTCCGCCTCACTTTTGACACGACTGAGTTCTTCGCGCAGTTGGGCGATTTCGTTTCTTAAATCTTTAACTTGACTTGCATAATTTTGGGCATCGCGCTCGGCAAGTTCGCGGTCGCGCGTTTCGCGTGCGAGTTCCGCTCGAACATCGGCAATTTGATTTTGTGCATCCACAACTTTTTCTTCGGATTGGCGTATTTCCGCGTCTTGACGAGTTTTTTCGTTACGTTGTTTACGGGCTTCTTTGCGAACCAGAGCCGTATCTTCAGCTTTAACAGCCGCGCTAATCGCTTTTCGCGCCGTAATATCAACTTCATCCTCGGCGCGTCCCGCCTTCCAAACATTGTCGGCATTTTGTAAAAGCGTTTCAGCTTGCCGCAATTCTTCAGCCGCATCGCGCTGCGCTCCGGCAAATCTGGCTAAAGCGACGGCTTGTTTTGCCTGCAAAACGGTCGAAGGAGTTTTTGAGTAATCAATTTCGGCAATTTCCGGTGTTCTGGCATCGCTGAAATAATCGCTCGAATTTCCGAAATACTCGATTGCCGTGATCGTCGCCAAAGTTCTGCCACTTTGCGAATTCGGATTCAGATTTTCCAGCATAATCGCGCGGCTCGGACGGCGCACGAGAAAATGCGGCTCAGCCGTGATAATCAAGGCAAAAGTTTGAAGCGGTGTGGTTACGGACATTTTTGAATCGAAATCGAAAAATCCGCGCCGTTTTATTTCGCCTAAATTATCAACTTGTCCGTCGGGCGAGATTGCCCACACGACATATGTTGCGTAGCCCGCACCAAGCTCAAAGGGGCGCGGCATTTTTGAAACCGAAAGGTTAATTTCAGTGCCGTTTTTTTTCGTGCGCTGAATTTTCGCATCGCCTTTCATTCGCGGAAAGCGCGTCGTGCCGCGAAATTGTAACATCACGGTTTCATCAACCGGATATGTAACCGCCACGGTTTTACGCAGCACGTCGGTTTGAGCAAAAATGCCGATGCTAAATAAAAATAAAATTGAAAAAAGTGCAAATAAATTTATTGTCTTGAAATTTTTCATAAATTTTCTCCGGGATATATTGTCGTTAGAAAAGATGCCGCAAGCAGTATTAACGTTGTAAATGTTAGCATATAGCACAAGTTTTGCGCGGCGAGTTTGGACTTTCGGCTTATGGCTAAAGTATATTCAATGCTTCGGACTTCAAATGAACGAATTTATCAGAATTCTCAAATACCTGCGCCCGCATCTCTCAACTTTTGTTTTGGCAACGGTTGCGATGATTCTGGTCGCGCTGTTTGAAACTGCGACTATGGCACTGCTCGTTCCGATTTTCGACCAGGCATACGGAACCGGGGCGGGGCAAAAAAGTCAGACGCTTTTCAATTTGCAGAAACTTATTCCGCAAAACGATTGGTTTCAGGCGTGGCTGATGATTTCGGTTTTGTTAATTTCATTCACGATTATTAAAGGAATTGCCGAATATTTTTCATCTTACTTGATGGCAAAAATCGGGCAATCGGCGGTTTTACAACTCAGACAAGAATTATATTCGCATCTTTTACAACAATCGGCAGATTTTTTTCAAAAACATCGAACAAATTTTTTAGTTTCACGCCTCATAACCAGTTGTTCGGCTATCGAACTGGCAGTCTCGGCTAATTTACGCGATATTTTGCGCGAAAGTTTCGCACTAACTGGCTTTCTCGGCGCGGCATTTTATTATAATTGGCGACTTACCGCCGGAGCTTTAATAATCGCGCCGATTATTGCGGTTTTGACCGGAAAATTCAGCAAATCCTTGAGAAAATTAGCCGAAGAATCGTTTGAAGGCAATAAACTTCTTAATGACACCGCTCAGGAATCGTTGTCCAATCAAACGATTGTCAAAGCATATCGCGCTGAGCCGCGCGAAAAGCTACGTTTTACGGAATTTGCCCGAAAAATTGCCCGCGCTAACTTGCGTTCAGGTCAGATTGCCGCGACATCGCCGCCGATTATTGAATTTATCGGCACTATCGCTATTATAATTCTTTTTTATTTTGGTTCGAGCCAGATAAATTACGGGCGAATGAAAGCACCGGAATTTTTCGCATTTTTGTTTTGTTTATTCCGAAGTTACGACCCGATTCGCAAGATTTCGCGCCAGCATAATCAAATTACACAGGCATTTGCCGCCGCCAATGACGTTTGGGATATTTTGGACGAAGACAATGCTTTGCCGGAAAAATTAGGCGCAGTAAAACTTCAACCTTTGCAAAAACAAATCGAATTAAAAAATGTCTCATTTAATTACGATGCAGACGAAAAAAGCGTCATTAAAAATCTGAGTTTAATCGTTCCGAAAGGCGAAATGGTTGCGCTCGTCGGCGAAAGCGGCGGCGGAAAATCGAGTTTGATAAAACTCATCCAAAGATTGCACGACCCGACCGGCGGCGCGATTTTCTGGGACGAAACGGATTTGCGGGATGCCGAAGTTTCAAGTTTGAAAAAACAAATCGCACTCGTTACACAGGAAACCGTTTTGTTTAACGACACGATTCGCTATAACATTTCCTACGGCAAACCGGACGCGAGCGATGCGGAAATTGAAGATGCTGCAAGAGTCGCCTTTGCACACGATTTTATCGAAGAACTTTCCGCAGGTTATGACACGATTGTCGGCGAACGCGGAACTTTTCTGTCAGGCGGGCAACGCCAGCGCATTGCTATCGCCCGCGCCGTTTTAATCAATGCGCCGGTTTTGATTTTAGACGAAGCGACATCCGCGCTCGATGCCGAATCGGAACGTCTCGTGCAAAAAGCTCTAGCGAATCTAATGCGCGATAAAACTTCCATCGTCATCGCGCATCGCCTTTCAACCGTGCGCCGCGCCGATAAAATCGTCGTGATGGAACGCGGAAAAATAATCGAAACCGGAAGGCACGGCGAATTACTCGAAAATGGCGGCGTTTATAAAAGACTTTACGAATTACAATTTTTGGAGGATGAAACCAGCGAGCAGTTATCAATAAGAAGTGAGCAAAATTAGCTGCTGAATACTGATTTCTGACCACTGACTACTGACAATGAAATCAATGACCGGATTTGGACGCGGCGCGGTAACAGAAGAAAACTTTGCCGTTTCCGTCGAGATAAAAACTGTCAACAATCGTTTTTTGGATTTGAATTTGCGGCTGGCAAACGAACTGCAATCGCTCGAAGCAAACATAAAGCGTTTGATACAAAGCCGTCTTTCGCGCGGACGCATCGATGTTTTTATCAATTATGAGCGCACGAGCGATGTCATTTATGAATTGAATCGCCCATTGATTTCCGGCTATCTTTCGGCTCTCAAAGAAATGCAAAATGAATTTTTGCTTTCGGGCGAGCCGGATTTGAATTTGATTGCACGGCTTCCAAATGCTTTGCTGACCAGAGCGGACGACCTGACTGAAAATTTTACCGACGGTATTGAAACGGCGGTCAAACTCGCGCTCGAAGAACTTGAAAATATGCGCGAAGCCGAAGGTGAATCTTTGAAAAACGAATTAAATTCGCGGCTGACGGAAATCGAAAAACAGCTTCCCGCAGTCGAAGCCGAAATGGAAATGGTTGCCGACGAATATCGCCAAAGATTAAACAAGCGAATCGGAATTCTACTTGAAAAAAGTGATGCTGAAATCGAGATTGACCAAGCGCGGCTTGCCCAGGAAGTTGCATATCTGGCTGACAAACAAGATATTTCCGAAGAAATCATCAGGCTAAAAAGTCATATCGAACAATTTCGCGGCATTTTGAACGAAGAAAAGGAAGTCGGGAAACGTCTCGATTTTCTTACGCAGGAATTTAACCGCGAGGCAAACACGATTGCCTCCAAAACCAATAATTTGATTGTCAAGGAAGCGGCTTTGAATATAAAATCTGAAATCGAGAAGATGCGCGAACAAGTGCAAAACGTAGAATAGTGGTGAACGGAAGTGGTAAGTGGTTAATGAAAGGCGAACACGATTTCAAATTAACTTTTATTTATCGTTCACCGTTCCCGCTTATGAAAGGTAACTTAATTATAATCAGTTCTCCATCAGGTGGCGGTAAAGGAACTTTGATTTTGGAACTTCTTAGTTCAGAATCTATAACCAATATTGGTTATTGTATATCCTATACAACCCGCGAGAAGCGCGAAGGAGAAATGCACGGACGTGATTATTTTTTCGTTTCACGAAAAGAGTTTATTTCTTCAATTGAAAAGGATGAATTTCTTGAGTATGCGGAAGTCCATGGCAATTTTTACGGCACTCCGATTCGATTTGTTCAAGACGCAATTAATCGTGGTAAAGACGTAATTTTGGAGATTGATGTGCAAGGCGCGGAAAGTGTGCGCCGGTTGATGCCGGAAGCGGTCGGCATTTTTATTTTACCGCCGTCTTTTGAGATTTTGCGAAATCGTTTAAAGGCTCGTGCTACCGAAAAATTAAAGGATTTGGATTTGCGTCTTCGCAATTCATTCGCCGAAATTCAGCGTGTCAGCGAATTTAAATATGTCATTGTCAATGACGATGTTTCCGAGGCGACAGCAGATTTACAAACAATAATTTTAGCCGAAAGGTTAAAACGTATTAGACAAACAGAGGCAATTCGAGGTATTTTAGATAGTTTTGATACTTCTAAAATTAGTTCGCTTGGAGATTAAATTTAATTTATGGTTGAAGAAACTGAACAACTCGTTGAAGACGCAACCGCAGAGCCAAAGGAGACACCGGTGATTGACTCGAAATACCGAAAAATTATCCTTGCCGCGCAGCGCAGTAAACAGCTTCAACGCGGCGCGAATCCGCGCGTAGATATGGACACGCGCAAAAGCAAATCCACGCGCATTGCAATGAAGGAGCTTGACGATGAAAAAATTGATTGGGAAATGTTGACCGACAACAAACTCACCCAATAGATTTTTTATTCCGATTCCATTCGACAAACCTAGCAGCAATTTCGCGGGCTTCCCGTTCATACGGAATATCTCGGTAGGCTTGTTGTCTAGCAACGGAATCCCAGTTTTTTTTCGCTCGTAAATTCTTCCAAAAACTCGATAGATATTTATAAAAGAACTTGGTGAAACCATCCTTTTTATATTGCAAAACGTGGACGATTTCGTGTGCAGCAAGTTCCAGCGGAAGTTTACGGCGATTTTCAAAATCATTGGAAATTAAATCGGGCATGACAAAAATTCGTCTTCCGAGGGTAATCCCATGAACCTGTAAAATCAGGGTAAAAAGCCGCGAAAATCTCCCGATATAGAAATTTACGGCAGGCAAATTAAAATTCTCATCGGCTAAAACTTCCCGAAAAAAAGTTTGCAGTTTGTGATGAGAATCTTCCGCCAGTTTCATCTTCAACAATCCTATCCGATTTTAGACACAAAAAAAGCGGAAGAATAAAAATTTTATAATTTATTTCTTCCGCCTGTTAGATTTATTTATTTATTTTGTCGCCTGAGTTTTTGACGGCATCGCCGACGGCATCAACCGCGTCGCCGACTCCGTGTTTCAATTTTCCCCAGGTTTCCTGACCTTTACCTTCGGCATTTTGAGCTTCGCCCTCTGCTTCCAAATCTCTGTCACCTAACGCTTCGCCAGCTTTATCTTTAACCGCGCCTACTGCTCTGTCGAATTTACCTTCCACTTCATCCTTATTTTGTATTGACATAATTTTTTCTCCTTTTTAGCTTTTTAGTTTGATTTTCGTGTATCGTTTTAAGACGAAACTCGAACAAACTTTAAAAGAGCAAATTACATTCCCTTGTAATTCGGACCGCCGCTGCCTTCGGGTGTAACCCAATTGATGATTTGATACGGGTCGGCAATGTCGCAGGTTTTGCAGTGAACGCAGTTGGAAAAATTGACTTTTATCTCGCGTCTGTTTGTTTTGGGATTTTCTTCCATTTCATAAACCGCCGCTGGACAAAATCTTTGACAAGGATTTCCGTATTCTTCGGCGCAGCGCGTCGCGCAGATTTCCGTGTCCAAAATATGCAGATGCGACGGCTGGTCTTCGTCGTGGGAAACTCCGGCGTGATAAATGTCTGTAACTTTATTGAAAGTTAATTCATTGTCGAATTTTAAATCGGGGTAACGATTTTTTTGCGCGTCGTCTTTATACTCATATTCGACCATTGTTTTCATCCGTTCGTGTCCGGCAATGTGATGTTCCATCGGCATAAATCCCCAAGCCATTCCGCCGGTCAAAAACTGCAAACCGCCGTTGACCAGTGCCGACCAGCGTCCGCGCTGGAATGAAGCGTGAAAATTTCTGACCGCAAAAAGCTCATCGTAAATCCAGCTGCCATTGACTTTTTCTTCGTATTCTTTAAGCCTCTTTGAAGTAAAATCTTCGTGATTAAATGCGGTCAAAATAGTTTCCGCCGCGAGCATTCCTGATTTCATTGCCGTGTGAATTCCCTTGATGCGTTGCCCATTCAAAAACGAAGCCGCATCACCGACGAGTAAAACGCCGTCCGCGTAAAGTTTGGGCATCGTGTGCCAACCGCCCGCGTTGATTGTTTTCGCGCCGTATTTGAGCATTTTACCGCCCGCGAGAATTTTGGCAATTTCAGGATGAGTTTTAAATTTTTGGAATTCGGCGTGCGGGTCAAGCAACGGGTCAAAGTAATCGAGTCCGGTAACATAACCGATACTAATGACGTTGTTTTTCATTCCGTAAATCCAGCCGCCGCCGTAAGTTTTGGCATCGGACGGAAAACCGAGCGTGTGAACGACACGACCTTCTTCAAAATTACCGGCGGGAACTTCCCAAAGCTCTTTTACGCCCAAAGAAAAAACTTGCGGCTCTTTACCTTCGTTAAGTCCGAGACGCTGCATAATTTGCTTTGTCAAAGAACCGCGCGAGCCTTCTCCCAAGACCGTAATTTTTGCCAGAATATCAACGCCCAGTTCGTAATTTCCTTTTGGATTTCCCTCTTTATCAATTCCTTTGTCGCCCGTGCGAACGCCGATGACGCGCTCATTTTCGTCATAAAGCATTTCCGCGCCCGGAAATTCGGGGAAGATGTTGATTCCGGCTTCCTCGCACTTTTCGCCGAGCCATTCGCAGATTTTGCTGAGTGAAGCAATATATTTGCCGTGATTTTTGAGCGGCGGCGGCGTAATCGGCGAAACGATGGCGCGATTTTCAGTCATAAACCAGAAAGCATCACTTTCGACGGTCGAATCAACCGGACAACCTTGCTCAAGAAAATCCGGCATCAACTCGCGCAAAGCAACCGGATCAACCACCGCACCCGACAAGATATGCGCTCCGATACTTGAGCCTTTTTCGATAATTCCGATTTCAAGTTCGCCAATAGATTTGCCTTGCTTTCTGCCTTTGGCAATTAATTCATCGTGTTCTTTTATAAGATTTTTCAGATGCAAAGCCGCCGCCAAATTTGCTGGTCCCGCGCCGACAAAAATTACATCCATTTCAAGTTGTTCGCGTTCAATCATTTGTTTTCCTTTTTAATAATGAATGGTTATTCAGTTTCTTTAAATATAACAAAGCGTTGCTGATTCATCTAGCCATAAATGCAAAAATAGCCACGAGAAGTCAGATAAAAACCTGATTTCTCGTGGCTATAAAATTAGGGTCTAGACTAGATAACAAGATTAAATATTTCGCTAACTTGCATTTTCATAGTTGTTTATAAGCAAAAATTATGTGCAGAAATTTTGGCGCGAAAAATATGAGATTATGAAGCTCTAATTTTCCTGTAACCGCCTATTTTTGCGACACATTTTGTAGACTATGAATAAAAAACTACTTTGCTTATCTAGTCTTGACCCTAAAATTATTTTGTTTTCTTTAAGTTCGAGATTTAGTATGATACGTTCGCCGCCGAAACGACCTTTTCCGCTGCGTCGCGCATACCTTCCGCCGTCAAAATATTAATACCCGAATCGCGCAGAACACGCTTGCCTTCTTCGACATTCGTGCCTTCGAGACGCGCGACAATCGGAATCGAAACGCCAAGATTTTTTGCCGCCGCAACCACGCCGTTGGCAACCATATCGCAGCGCACAATGCCGCCGAAAATGTTGATTAAAACTGCCTTTACATTTTCATCGGCGAGCAAAATCTTAAAAGCCTGTTCGACTCGTTCTTGAGACGCGCCGCCGCCGACATCTAAAAAATTCGCCGGCTCGCCGCCCGCGAGCTTGATAATGTCCATCGTCGCCATTGCAAGTCCGGCGCCGTTGACCATACAGCCGATGTTGCCATCGAGTTTGATGTAGTTTAAGTCAAATTTCGAGGCTTCGATTTCGAGCGGTTCTTCTTCGTTCAAATCACGCAACTCGGCGTAATCCTTGTGACGAAACATTGCGTTGTCGTCAAAATTAACTTTCGCGTCGAGCGCAATCAGGCGATTATCTTTGGTCAAAAGAAACGGATTTATTTCCACAATTGTCGCATCCATTTTCACGTAAGCGTCATAGAGCGACATCATAAATTTCGAGGCTTGATTGGTTAAATCATTTGGAATTCCAAGACCGAAAGCGAGCTGCCGGGCTTGGAACGGACGCAAACCGACAGCCGGATCAATCGTTTCCTTCAAAATCAACTCGGGTGTTTCCGACGCAACTTTTTCGATGTCCATTCCACCAGCCGACGAAGCCATAAACACATCTCTACCGGATACGCGGTCAAGCGTAATTCCGAGATAAAACTCTTTATCAATCGGCAAACCTTCTTCGATGAGCAAAGTTTTTACTTCGCGTCCTTCCGCGCCGGTCTGATGCGTAATGAGCGTCATACCAAGCATTTCTTCGGCAATTTTCCGCGCCTCTTCTGGAGATTTAGCAAGTTTAACGCCGCCGCCTTTACCGCGTCCGCCCGCGTGAATCTGCGCTTTGACGACAACAATATCAGTTCCCAAATCCTTCGCTGCTTGCTCGGCTTCTTCGGGCGTTCTCGCAACGATACTGCGCGGCACGGGAACATCGTATTTTTTCAAAAGTTCCTTTCCTTGATACTCGTGTATTTTCATAGTTTTACGGTGGTAAAGTTTTATCTTATATGACTGAGACATCAGAAGTTAAGAAGCAGGAGGTCGGAAGTTAGTGAGAAATTACGATAAAATTTTCTCTTCTCGACTAACTTTAAATTCCGACTCCTGATTTCTTACTGCGATTTCTCGACTAATTTGAGCAAAGTTCGCACGGCAACCGCCGTCGGACCTTTCGCGTGATGTGGTTTTTCATTATCCGCCCAAGCCGTTCCCGCGATGTCGAGATGCGCCCATTTCGCGTCTTTGACGAATTCCTGAATAAACACCGCGCCGATAATCGTTCCCGCTTTGCGCCCGCCACCGATATTTTTTATATCGGCAATGTCGGACTTGATGGCTTTGCTGTATTCCGCGCCGATTGGCAATTGCCAGAAATTTTCACCGGCTTCTTTTCCGCAAGCGATAATTTCATCCACCAAGTCTTGGTCATTTCCTAAAACAGCCGTGTTCAAATCGCCTAAAGCAATAATCACCGCGCCAGTCAAAGTCGCCATATCTACGATGCGCGTCGCGCCCTGTTTTTCGGCATAAGCAACCGCGTCGGCTAAAACGAGACGACCTTCGGCATCGGTGTTTAATATCTCGACCGTTTTACCGTTCATTGCTGTCACGACATCTGAAGGGCGGGTCGCTTTTCCATCAGGCATATTTTCAACCGCCGCCACAACACCCAAAACCGGAATTGTCGGCTGCAATAAACCAATCGCACGCATCGTGCCGATAACGGTTGCGCCGCCCGACATATCGTATTTCATCGCCTCCATTCCTTCAGAAGGCTTAATGGAAATTCCGCCCGTGTCAAACGTTATGCCCTTACCGACAAGCGCGAGTAGCTCGCCTTTTTTGCCCGTAGATTTTTTCGGCTCGTATTTCAGGACAATCATCTTCGCAGGTTGCGAAGAGCCGTGCGAAACGCTCATCAGCGAACCCATTCCAAGCTTTTCCATCTGCTTTTCGTCAAGAATGTCGCATTTCAAACCGACTTCTTTCGCCATTTTTTGAGCGCGGTCTGCCATTTCGGTCGGATGCAAAAT
Organism: Pyrinomonadaceae bacterium; assembly: GCA_035575965.1. GTDB lineage: Bacteria > Acidobacteriota > Blastocatellia > Pyrinomonadales > Pyrinomonadaceae. The sequence continues at coordinate 13,068 of DATLXD010000143.1, forward strand.
ATTCGGCGGCTCATTTGCCAAATCGCGCGTAAAATTCATCGAATCGCCGATGATTTCGCCGCGCCGCAAACCGTCCTTTAAATCTTTTTCCTTTGCGCCTTCGACGAACAAAACAAAATTATCAATTGATTTGCCGTTTTTATCCTGAGTCTTGTATTTGTCGAGTTCAAATTGGCTGGATACAACGCCCTGCGCTGCGCCCATCGCTACGTCGGAAGCGTCGCCGTCAGAACGCGGCATCAACGCAAAACTTTTGACATTGCGCTTTCGCAAAAATCTGGTTGCCGCGCCGGAAACCACGTAAACATCCGACGCTTTATAATCGGTTTTATCGCCCGCACCGACTAATAAAAGCCGGTTTGCCGTGTTTTTTCTCTTCGGCTCAAAAAGAAAATAAGCGGTTTCGCCCGTTTCGCCTTTAAATTCTTCGGACTTCAAAACCGAAGATATATTTCCGCCGACTAATTTATCCAAATCCTTCAAAATTCCGTTGTTGGCTTTCTCGTCTTTAAAAACTGTCACTGCCAAAGCGTCGACCGCTGCATCTTGAAAATTATCCGTTATTGCCTGAGATTTCATTCTTTACCTCTGTTTTAGTTTTTATTTCCCGCAAATCCTGCTTTATCTATAGCTTATCTGAGATTTTCTTTCAACTGTGCGCGGGTTTCCTTCTCAATTGTGCGGGATTTTAAGTCTTCGCGCTTGTCGTAAAGTTTTTTACCCTTTGCCACGCCGATTTCAAGTTTTATGCGCCCGTTCTTCCAATAAATTCTGGTTACAACCAGCGTCATTCCTTTTATCGTTGTTTCCTTTTCGAGTTTCTCGATTTCTCTTCGGTGAAGCAGCAATTTCCTCGTCCGCAAAGGTTCGTGGTTATTTATATTACCATGCGAGTATTGAGAAATATGCGCATTGAAAAGCCAAACTTCGCCGTCTTTGACCGAAACATAAGATTCCTTTAATTGAATCAGCCCGCTCATCAGGCTCTTGACTTCAGTTCCCCGCAAAGCTGCGCCTGCTTCGTATTTATCCAAAATATGATATTCGTGAAAAGCGTGGCGATTAGTAATAATGTCTTTGCTATCAGCCGACATAAATTATTATTTTGCCTGTCAAATTCGCTGCAAGCAAGTTGATAAAGAGTTGAGACATTTGACAAGCGGCTTTTCTGTCAATAAATTAGTTTTAACTTGTTGGGAGATATTTGAACAATTCATTAATGTTTAGGATATTAAAAAGATAAAGAAATCCATCTTGATTTTGGCGGTTAAAGAATGGGTATAAATGTGCTTAACTTGAAACTAAAAACAGTTCACCGAACTAGAAGTTTTATTAACTTGTGTTGGTATCGTTTTCTCGGAGGAACGGGCGTGGACAAAGTTTTTTTAATCTCTGCCACGCCCGCACTTAGTTTGAATCTTACCGATTCTTGTTCAGTTAAATAAATCTCGAATTAGTTTTGACCCGGGGCTTCGGTAACAGCCTTAAATGCGTCAACTATTCCCTTGCCATAAAAATTGTTGTAGCCCGCTTCGCCCTGACATCTTTGGTTAGGCGCTCCGACCTGACTTCCGACAGGAAGCGTGCCAATCGGAAAGACGGTAAAAAAATTAACTTCGCGCGGTTCGGGGCAAGGCTGGTTGTTGGCTGATTGCTGCAGATAAGACTCAACTCTTTGCGGCGACATATGCAACTTGTTAGAGTTATCCGGTGTAAAATCGCCGTATTGCGAAATGATTAAAGCCGTAACACCTGCGGCGTTGGGAGTAGCCATCGAAGTGCCGCTGGCAAAGGCGTAAGCATTCGGACCGAAACGTTCTTGCGCCCAGGCGCCGAGCACGCTTCCCCCGCCGGCTGGATTGGTTCGAGACGTAGTTTGAACGCCGAAGTCGCCCCCCGGTCCGCTAACGTCCGTTTTGCCCACACCGTAATTGCTATATGAAGCTTTCAGGTTGAAATAGCCCGTAGCAGAAACGCCGATTACGCCGTCAACTTCGCCCGGAACTTCGATGAAGTCACGGAAAAAGTTCCCATCGCTGAGGTTGAAACTATCATTGCCGAGAGCCGCGATAGGCGTAACGCCGTTTTGACGTGCGAAATTGACTGCACGCTGCAACAGCTTGAGTTGAGCGTGAGAGCCTTGACTGGAACGCCGCAAGTAGCCGCCGATGCTCATTGAAGCAACGTCAAATTTGTTTACGCC
>DATLXD010000144.1:0-3916 GCA_035575965.1 Pyrinomonadaceae bacterium
AAGGTTATCGACCTGATTCAACCGTTCAAACGCGGCGGAAAAATCGGTCTGTTCGGCGGCGCAGGCGTTGGTAAAACAGTTCTGATTATGGAACTGATAAACAATATCGCTAAAGCTCGTGAAGGTTATTCGGTATTTGCCGGTGTCGGCGAGCGCACGCGCGAAGGCAACGATTTATTGCGTGAAATGGTCGAATCCGAAGTTATCACATACGGCGAAGAATTCAACCACAATATGGAAGAAACCGGCTCGTTCGATTTAACCAAAGTTGACAGAGAAGCGATTAAAGGCTCAAAAGTAGCACTTGTCTACGGTCAAATGACCGAGCCGCCGGGAGCGAGATTGAGAGTTGCGCTGTCGGGTTTGACGGTTGCCGAATACTTCCGCGACCAGGGCAACGACGTGCTTTTCTTTGTGGACAACATTTTCCGCTTTACACAAGCCGGTTCAGAAGTGTCCGCGCTTTTGGGGCGAATGCCGTCGGCGGTTGGTTATCAGCCGAATCTGGCAACCGAAATGGGCGAAATGCAGGAACGCATTACGTCAACAAAAGTCGGAGCTATTACTTCGATTCAAGCCGTCTATGTTCCGGCTGACGATTACACTGACCCCGCGCCTGCAACGACATTCGCGCATCTCGACGCGGTAACCGCGCTTTCGCGGCAAATCGTCGAACTCGGAATTTATCCGGCAGTTGACCCGCTCGCGTCGAATTCCACGCTTTTGAGTCCCGCAATCGTGGGCGAAGAACATTACAATACGGCGCAAGACGTTAAACGTATTCTGCAGCGTTACAAAGATTTGCAGGACATTATCGCTATTCTCGGTTTAGACGAATTGAGCGAAGAAGATAAATTGACGGTTGCGCGTGCCAGAAAAGTTCAACGCTTCTTCTCGCAGCCGTTCTTCGTCGGCGAGCAGTTCACGGGTATTCCGGGCAAATACGTCAAGACTGAAGAAACCATCAAAGGTTTCCGCGAAATCATCGACGGCAAATGCGACAATATGCCCGAACAAGCCTTTTATATGGTCGGCACAATCGAAGAAGCGCGTGAGAAGGCGCAAAAAATGGTAGCTTCGGCATAAATATAATTGTAGGGGCAGGACTTGTGACTGCCCATTGAGCGAAGTGAATGTTGAAAGTTTGAATTTCATTCAAGTTAAATTTTAATCGAAATGATTAGCGCCATCCGTCGCTGTGGGCAAGCACAAGTCCTGCCTCTACAAATATGCTCAATCTTGAAATTGTTACACCCGAAAAAAAGGTTTTAAGCGAAACGGTTGATGCCGTAACCGTTCCAACAGCGAGCGGGGAAGTCGGAATTTTAACTAATCACGCACCTTTAATTTCATCGCTCAAATCCGGCATTTTGTCATATTCCAAAGGCGGCGCGGTTGAGAGAATGGTTGTTGCCGGCGGCTTTGTCGAAGTCAGCGCAAATAATGTTTCGGTTTTGGCTGATACGGCGGAAACGGCAAATGAAATTGATGTCGAAGCCGCGCGGATAGAACGCGAAACCGTCGAAAAAAGTCTCGGCTCGTGGAAAGGTTCGGAAGAAGAGTTTGAAATTGAAAAGGAACGACTCGAAAAGGCGCAGGCTCGCTTACAGCTTGCTTCGGGAAGGTAATTTCTAATTACGAATCGTCAATTACGAATTTGAGCAAAATGATTTGTAATTCGTAATTGACGATTCGTAATTTTTTATGCCGACGCTTCGGAAACTTCCTTGATAAGTTCCGCCGTGTCCCGATGTCCGGCATAATTGACGACATCGGCAAGCGCGACCATTCCGCAACAGCCGCCGTTTTCGTCAACCACCGCAACGCGCCTTATTTGTTTTTCTTCCATTAAATTAGAACAATCTTCAACCGAAGTGTCGGATGTAACCGTCACGGCATCATTCGACATTGCATCCGCCGCCGTCAAATCGAGCGGATTTTTCCCTTCGGCAACCGTCCGAGTTGTAATGTCGCGGTCTGTAATCATTCCAATCGGTTTTTTGCCGCTTACACTTTCTACCACCGGAATACATCCGCAATCATTATCAACCATCATTTTTGCGACTTCCTGCAAACTCGTATCGGACGTGCAGCACGCCGGATTTTTCGTCATAATTTCTTCGACTAACATTTTTTTACTTTCTCCTTTTTTAAGTCTCAGGCAAAAAATTTAACGTATGATTTCCACTCACAATGCAAAGTTTTTATGCCTTGAACTTACGAATTGCAAGAATTATTCCAATATGAAATCGGATAAAAAAGTTTTTAAAAATTTCTAATTTAATTTTAACTCGCTTCAATCGCTCTTGCTTCTTCCTTGTCGTCATAAGCGTTATGCAATTGAACAGGCGCGGCTTTTGCTTTACGAAGACGCAGATTCAAAACTTCGACCAGCACCGAAAACGCCATCGCAAAATAAATGTAGCCTTTCGGAATATGCTGGTCGAAACCTTCGGCAATCAAGGTTACGCCGATAAGGAGCAAAAATGAAAGCGCGAGCATTTTCACCGTCGGATGTTTTTGGACAAACGCGCCGATTGATTTGGCAAACGCCATCATAAACAAAATTGAGACGACGACCGCCGCAATCATAATCTCGATTTGGTCAACCATTCCAACCGCCGTAATCACAGAATCAAGCGAAAACACGACATCGAGCAGCGCGATTTGCACGAGAACGCCGGCGAATGAAGCATAAACCTTCGCCGATTTATGACCTTCTTCGCCTTCGAGCGAGCCGTGAATTTCGTGCGTGCTTTTGCCGATAAGAAACAGTCCGCCGACGAGCAGAACAAGGTCGCGCCCGGAAATTTCCTGCCCGAAAACGGTAAATAAAGGTGCGGTCAAACCAATCACCCAAGTCAGCGAAAACAGCAGAATGACGCGCATCACAAGTGCCAACGCCAATCCGATGTAACGCGCCCGTGATTGCTGTTCCGGCGGCAGTTTGCCTGCCAGAATCGAAATAAAAACGATGTTATCAATGCCGAGAACCAGTTCTAAAACGGTTAGAGTTGCAAACGCAATCCAAACCGAAGGGTCAGACAGCCATTCCATTTTTTAATTTATCCTTCTGTTCGATTAAAATTGAAAAACTCTTATTTATCTAAACTATCTTACAAGCGGATAATTTTCATCTGCGATAAACGATTTTTCCGCCGACAATCGTGGCAACCGCCGCGCCCGTAAATTTCCAATTGTCAAACGGCGAATTTTTTGATTTTGATTTTGAATCACTCACTTTGTAAATCCAATTAACATCAGGGTCGAGAATCGTTATATCGGCGATTGAGCCGACTTTTAATGTTCCGCGATTTATTAATTTGAAAATCTTTGCCGGATTAGTCGAACACAATTCAATCAAACGAACCAAATCAATCAATCCTTTGTGAACCAACTCGTTAAAAGCTAATCCGACGGCAGTTTCCAAACCTGTAACGCCGAACGGCGCACGGTCGTATTCGAGAGCTTTTTCGTCCGCGTGATGCGGCGCGTGGTCGGTTGCAATTGCATCAATCGTTCCGTCTTTGATTGCTTCTAAAATTGCTTCGAGATGTTCTTCCGAACGAAGCGGCGGCGACATTTTCGTATTCGTGTCGTAGCCTTCGACGGCTTTGTCGGTCAGCGTAAAATGATGCGGCGTAACTTCGCAGGTTACGTTTATTCCTTCACTTTTTGCGCGACGAACAATTTCAATCGAGCCTTTGGTCGAGATATGCGCGATATGAATGTGCGCTCCGGTTTCCTTTGCCAAAATAATGTCGCGCACCGCGTCAATTTCTTCGGCAAGCGCGGGCATTCCTTTTAAACCCAAAAGCAGAGACAATTTTCCTTCGTGCATCACGCCGCCGCTCGAAAGCGATTTGTCCTCGCAATGGTCAACCACCGGCAAATCAAAATCCTTCGCATACTCCAT
>DATLXD010000145.1:0-19705 GCA_035575965.1 Pyrinomonadaceae bacterium
TGTGAATAAAATCGAGAATTTTAAAAAAGATAAAGGAAAATTACCTGAGAAATTATCGGAAATTGGAATCGAAGAAAAAGAAGACAGTCCGATTCATTACAAAAAGGAGAGCGAAACAAAATATATTCTTTGGTTTGGAACGACATTGGGCGAATCGGTTACTTACAATTCAGATACGAAAGGGTGGAAATAATCCGTGTTCATCTGCGTTTATTTGTCGGCAAAATTCTTCGGTTTTGAAGGAAAATAAAAAATTATGAAAGCAATCAGAATTCACGAATTCGGCGGTAGCGAGAACTTGCGCGTGGACGAAATCGAAAAGCCGACGGCGGGTGCGGATGAGGTTTTAATCAAAACGGTGGCGGCAGGAATAAATTACGCAGACACGATGTTGCGGCAGGGCAAGTATTTATTTACACCCGAATTACCGTTCACGCTCGGCTTTGAAGTCGCTGGAACGATTGAAGAGGTTGGCGCAAATGTTTCAGCTTTCAAAGTCGGGCAGCGAGTTTTAGCAACCGTTCGCGGTGGCGGTTATGCCGAATACGTCGTCGCCGATTGGCGAACGCTCGCTCCTCCGATTCCTCCTGATTTGGAATTTGGAAAGGCGACGGCTTTGCTCGTGCAAGGGTTGACTGCGTTAGGATTGCTGGCGGATTTGAAAAGCGGGCAAACGATTTTGATTCACGCGGCTGCGGGCGGTGTCGGTTCGTTATTAGTTCAATTAGCGAAACACAAAGGCGCGAAGGTTATAGGAACGGCTTCGACGCCGGAAAAACTTGAAAAAGTGGCGAGTTTGGGCGCGGATGTCGGAATTAATTACACCGAAAACGACTGGACTGACGAAGTTTTGGCGGCAACCGATGATAAAGGCGCAGATTTAATAATCGAAATGGTCGGTGGCGAAATCGGAAAACAGAATCTCAAATGTCTGGCGACTGGCGGCACGATGATTGTCTACGGAGCGGCGAGCGGCGAAGATTTTCAAATTTCGGCTTTGAGTCTTTTGGGAAAAATGCAGACGGTTAAAGGTTATAATTTGAATCTCGAAACGCGCGAAAATATGGCGGCTTTTACAACCGAATTGATGGCGCATATCGTCGAAAATCGTCTCGAAGTTATAGTCAACGAATTTCCGCTCGAACAAGCCAGAGAAGCGCACAACGCGCTCGAAAGCAGAAAGACGATGGGCAAAGTCGTTTTGACGGTTTGAAAAATCAAAACAAGGAGAGACAAATGAAAATCGGGATTATCGGCGCGGGCAACATCGGCGCGAACGTCGCAAAGCTATTAATAAAAACCGGACACGAAATCGCCATCGCCAATTCACGCGGCGCGGAAACATTGAAAGATTTAGTCTCGGAGCTTGGAGAAAACGCGCAAGCCGTCTCAATCGAAGACGCGGCGCGGTTCGGTGAAATTGTTTTTATCTCGATTCCGTTCGGCAAATACAAAACGCTGCCCGCAGATGCTTTCGACGGCAAAATCGTCGTTGATTCAAACAATTATTATCCAGACCGCGACGGCAATTTTGTCGAGCTTGACGAAAACAAAACGACTTCGAGCGAGATGCTCGCCGAACATTTGCGCGGCGCGCGAATCGTCAAAGGTTTTAATACGATTTGGTTCGAGCATTTGAAAACAAAGGGTGATACGAATCTGCCAATCGAAGAACGACGCGCTGTTTTTGTTGCCGGAGATGATGCGGAAGCAAAAAAAGTCGTGTCCGATTTGATTGAAGAAATCGGTTTCGCGCCGGTTGACACGGGAAATCTGCGCGACGGCGGTTTGACGCAGGAGCCGGGAACAGCCGTCTATAAACGCGAGTTGACGGCGAGCGACGCGCAGGCGATGTTGGGCGGCAGCGGCGGTTATTAACGCGACGCGGATTCTAATTTTTAACATTGTTCGATGCGTAAATCGAAGATAGACGAGTTTTCAGATTTTCATCCGCTCAGTCGGCAGGAATGGCGGGATTGGCTGGCGGGAAATCACGCGAAACTTTCGGGAATCTGGTTTGTGTATTTTAAGAAACAGACCGGCAAGCCGCGTGTTACTTACGATGAAGCGGTCGAAGAAGCGTTGTGTTTCGGCTGGATTGACAGGCTGCCGAGACGGTTTGACGAAAATCGTTCAAAATTGCTTTTTACGCCGCGCAAGCCGAAAAGCGTTTGGTCCAGACTGAATAAAGAGCGCGTTAAGCAGTTGATTGAAAACGGATTGATGACTGAAATCGGTTTGACAAAAATCGAAGCCGCAAAACGTGACGGTTCTTGGAACGCGCTCGACGCGAGCGACAATCTGGAAATTCCGAAAGATTTGGCACAAGCGTTCGAGGAAAATAAAACCGCCGCGAAGAATTTTATGGCGTTTAGTGATGCGGTCAAACGTGGAATTTTGTCCTATGTCGGTGGCGCGAAACGTGACGTAACGCGGGCGGTGCGAATCGAGAAAGCCGTGGCGATGGCGGAGCGAAATAAACGGGTTAATTACGATTAGAGTTTTGGTGATTTTATGACGAATCAGTTTTCCAACATTCCGTTTTCGGTTTTGGATTTGTCGCCGGTCAATCAAGGCTCGACGGCGGCAGAATCGTTTCGCAATTCTTTATCGCTGGCGCAGCACGCCGAGCGGCTTGGTTACAAAAGATTTTGGCTTGCGGAACATCATAATATGGCGGGCATTGCGAGCGCGGCAACGTCGGTCGTCATCGGTTATATCGCGGCGGGAACACAAAAAATCCGCGTCGGCGCGGGCGGCATAATGCTGCCGAATCACGCGCCGCTCGTCGTTGCCGAACAATTCGGAACGCTCGAATCAATGTATCCGAAGCGCATTGATTTGGGTCTCGGACGCGCGCCGGGAAGCGACCGGACAACCGCCCACGCATTGCGCCGAACTTTGCACACAGGCGGCGACGATTTTCCAGAACTGCTTGAAGAATTGCGCTTTTTTTTCCGCGAGCCGGTTGAAAATCAAAGAGTGCGAGCGGTTCCGGGCGCGGGACTCGATGTTCCGATTTGGCTTCTCGGTTCGAGCGGTTTTAGTGCGCACCTTGCCGGAGAATTGGGCTTGCCGTTTGCTTTCGCCGGACATTTTTCACCCGAATATACTTTGCCCGCGTTTGAGATTTACCGGCGTTCGTTCACGCCGTCGGACGCGCTTCGTAAGCCGTATGCGATGCTGGCGATAAACATCATTGCCGCCGACACCGACGCCGAAGCGTGGCGACTTGCGACGACACAGTTTCAATCATTTTTGCGCTTGATTCGCGGAACGCCCGGAGAAATGCAGCCGCCGGTTGAAAATATGGACGAACTTTGGACAGCGCAGGAAAAAGCGGCGGTCGAATCAAAACTCGGCGGTTCGATAATTGGAAATGCCGCAACAATTAAAGACGGTTTAGGAAAGATTCTCGACCGGACGCAAGCCGACGAATTGATGATAAACGCGATGATTTTTGACCACAAAGCGCGGCTTCATTCTTATGAACTTGTCGCCGATGTTTGGAAAAGCAAGGCTTCAGCGCAAACGATTTAACGGAAATGCCGAACGGAAAATTATGAATCGCACGGCGAAGTCGCACGGTACATAGTGAATAAAGCCGAAAATTACGACCGTTGGCTTTATTCACTGCGAAAAATGCGGCGCGCGAATGAAGCAATAAAAATGGAGAAACAAAAATGAAAACACGAAAATTGGGAAGTGATTTGGAAGTTTCAGCCGTCGGACTCGGCTGTATGGGAATGTCGGAATTTTACGGCGCGGCGGAAAGTCGTGACGAAACGAAATCAATTGCTACGATTCACCGCGCTTTGGAAATCGGCGTGAATTTTCTCGACACGGCTGATATGTATGGACCTTATATCAACGAAGAACTCGTCGGGAAAGCCATTAGAGGTAAGCGCGGTGATTTTATTATAGCAACAAAATTCGGAATCGTGCGCGATTCGCAGAATCCGAGCGTGCGCGGCATTAACGGCAAACCCGAATACATTCGTCAAGCGGTAGAAGGAAGTTTGAAGCGCCTGGGAATTGACGAGATTGACCTTTATTATCAGCATCGCGTTGACCCGGAAACGCCGATTGAAGATACAGTTGGCGCGATGTCGCGGCTGGTCGAAGAGGGCAAAGTTCGCTTTTTGGGTTTATCGGAAGCAGGAAGCGAAACGCTCAAAAAAGCGTCGAAAGTTCATCCGATTACAGCTTTGCAGAGCGAATACTCGATTTGGACGCGCGACCCGGAAGACGAGATTCTGCAAACTTGTCGAGAATTAAACGTTGGTTTTGTTGCTTATTCGCCTTTGGGACGCGGATTCTTGTCAGGCGAAATCAAGCGGTTTGAGGATTTGGCGGAAGACGATTATCGTCGCCACAATCCGCGTTATCAAGGCGAAAATTTCGATAAAAATTTGCGGTTAGTTGAAAAGGTCGAAGAAATCGCTAAACAAAAAAACTGCGCGACATCGCAGCTTGCGCTGGCTTGGGTTTTAGCGCAAGGCGAAGACATCGTGCCGATTCCGGGAACGAAACGCCTTAAATATCTGGAACAGAATGCGGAAGCCACGAATGTTGAATTGAGCGCGGAAGATTTAAAGCGCATTGATGAAGTTTTTCCGAAAGACGCGGTTGCGGGCGCACGCTATCCTGAAGCGATGATGAAAAGTGTCAACGGATAATTGCGAGCAGATAAAAATTGCGGCGTAAACAATTCGAGGAGTCTCAGTTTTAGAGCGAGCAAAGGACGGCAAATTTGATTTATTAAGATTTAGCAAGAATGTAACACCATCGGTGATAACTTAGAAGGCTAAAAAAAATAAAGCGAGGTTTTAACCTTCTATGCTGGAAGTCGTTTTGAATTTAGTCGGCGGGCTGGTTTTGTTTTTGTATGCCGTCGGGCATCTTTCGGAAACCGTTAAAGAATGGGCGGGCGACCGAGCGCGTGATTTTATCGCTCGTTTTACGCGCAATGTTTTTACGGCAATCGTCGTGGGAATTGTTGTGACGACCATTTTGGATTCTTCTTCGGCAGTCATTATTTTGACGATTGTGCTGGTCAATGCCGGAACTTTGACCTTTAAGCAAGCAATCGGAATCGTGATGGGCGCGAATATCGGGACAACCATTTCGAGCCAGATTATTGCGATGGATGTCGGGAAATATTCGCCCGTGGCTTTGATTATCGGTTTGGTGCTTTTGATAATCAGCAAGAATCCGAAAATAAACCGCACGGGAAAGATTTTGCTTTATTTCGGAATGCTCTTTTTCGGGCTTTACACAATGGAAAACGCCGTTGAGCCGCTCAAAGGAGAACCGCAGTTTTCGGAGTGGATGAGCGGCTTGGAAAATCCGCTTTACGGCGCGTTGGTCGGAGGCTTGGTCACGGTGATTATTCAATCGTCTTCGGCAACGGTCGGAATGGTGATTACGCTGGCAAAACAGTCTTTGATTACCTTACCGGCGGGAATTGCCGTAATGCTCGGAGCGGAACTCGGAACTTGCGCCGACACGCTTCTTGCGACCGTCCGTTCCAACCGGCAGGCACTAAAAACAGGCTTATTTCATCTGTTTTTTAATTTTGTAACAGTCAGTCTGGGACTATTTCTGTTCGTTCCGTTTGTGGCTTTGGTCAGACAAATATCAGGCGAGAGCGATATTAAAAATCAAATTGCCAACGCGCATATGTTGTTTAATGTTTTAGGAGTTCTGGCATTTGTCGGTTTTGTTCCGTTTTTTGAAAAGGCATTAAACAAATTACTTCCCGACGCTTCGCCCGAAGAAGCGAAACTTGATGCGGCAGATAGACGAGGTGTTTGAATATGCGAAAACGGGAAGCCATAATATTATTTTGAAAAGTGATTTTACCGGGAGTTTGAGATGAGGATTGACGAAAAAATCGTGCTTATTGCACGGTTGAAAGTTAAGCTGGGAACTGAAGACGAAGCAAAACGTGCAGCTTTGGCAATTGTTGTCGCTTCACGCGCCGAAGAAGGCTGTTTGAATTATGACTTTCATCAAACGATTGATGACCCGACGGTTTTCGTCTGGCACGAAACTTGGGTGAATAAATCTGCGCTTGACGCGCATTTTAAGATGCCCTATTTCGATAAACTTGGGGCGAAGTTAAAGGATATTACGGAAGAACCTTTACAGTTGACTTTGGCAAAAATGGTCAGCGAAAAGGCGTAATTTTAGGAAATTAAACAAATAAAAATAAATTTAGGAGAATAAAAATATGAATTTTACAAGAAAAGCAGATGCCGATTGGGACGGCGGAATTATGGACGGTAAAGGAACGGTTAAACTCGGAAGCGGCGCGTTTGAAGGGGCGTATTCTTTTCAATCACGATTCGGCAATGATACGGTGGCAACCAACCCCGAAGAATTAATCGCTGCGGCGCACGCCGGTTGTTACACGATGGCTTTATCGGGAAATCTGGGCAAAGCCGGATATGAACCAAAACATATTCACACAACCGCTAACGTCAAAATCGAAAAACAAGGCGAAGGCTTTGTGATTCCGAATATTGATTTGGAAACCGAAGCGAGCGTGGACGGCATTTCAGACGAAGAATTTCAAAAAATTGCTGAAGAAACGAAGAAAACCTGCCCGGTTTCACAGGTTTTGAGCGGCGCGGAAATCAGCCTTAATGCAAGACTGAAAAAAGCGGCGACGGCATAACTTCGAGTTTATCAAATAAAAGAGGACGGCTCGAAAACCGTCCTCTTAAAATTATTTGGTGTTTGTATCCACGCCGCGTCCGGTCTTTTGCTGAAGTTCGTCGATGCGTTTGGAAGCCTCGGCTTTGGTCAGATTTTCGTCAAACTCTTCTTTGGCTTCTTCGCTCAAGGTCGTCAAATACGAACGTTGCGCACCGGTCATCGGCTCGTCGCCGGTTGTCCAGTTGTCCGGGTCTTTGACGGTGTTGCTTTCGTCGGCTTGCGCTTGTGTATTTTTGTCTGTCATAAAAATTTCTCCCTGTATGATTTTGTTTTAGTAATTAAACACTAAGTTACAGGCTGCACAAATCGTGCCGAAAAAGCAAATGCCGAGCCGAGCCAAAACCGAAGTTGGCAAATCGGGTAGCGGCAAGTTAAAATAAATAAAATGTTTGCGGGAATTGTGAAATAAAAAATTTCCGTACGGGTATTATAAAGTTATAAATACAAGGAGCAAGAATAATGGGAAACTTTGCAAAAGCAATCGAAGATTCAAATTTTGAAACGGATGTTTTAGGTTCGGATAAACCTGTATTGGTTGATTTTTGGGCTGAATGGTGCGGACCGTGCCGGATGATTGCACCGTCGGTCGAAGCGGTCGCCGAAGAATACAAAGAAAAAGCAGGCGTGTTTAAGATGAACGTGGACGAAAATATGAGCGTTCCGCAACGCTTCGGCATTCGCGGCATTCCGACGCTGATTCTCTTCAAAGGCGGACAGGAACAAGAACGCATCGTCGGCGCGGTTTCACGCGAAAAGCTGGCGGAAGTGATTGACAAATACGTTTAATAAAATGAGAAGTCAGAAACGAGAGATGAGAACTGAAAATGCTGACCATTTTTTAGTTTCTCATTTCTCGTTTTTTATTTTTTTTCATATCCGTTGGCATAAAGATTGCTCAAGCTAAAGCACGCTGTATGAAAAACATTCTCTCGGTTTTAGAGAGTTGAAATAATACGAAAAATTTGGAGGATTTATGAACGCAATCGAATTATTAAAGGATGACCACAATAAAGTCGACCGGCTTTTCCAAAAAGTAAAAGCAACGGAAGAAGGCGAAGAACACAAGGAACTTTTCAAAAAAATCAAAGCCGAACTGGACGCGCACGCTCATATCGAGGAAAAGATTTTTTATCCGCGTCTGAGGGAGGAAGAAGAACTCGTAGACATCACGCTCGAAGGCATTGAAGAACATCATCAGGCAAAAATGTTTCTGCGCGAACTGGCTGGTCTGAGCGAGGACAGCGAAAAATTTGAGCCGAAATTGAAGGTTTTGATGGAAGACATTACTCATCACGTCCAAGAAGAACAAGGCATAATGTTTCCAAAAGTCGAGAAGGTAATTGGTAAAGAAGAACTCGAAGAACTCGGCAAACTGATGGAAGAAGAAAAGAAAAATTTTCAGAAAACGCAGGCGGCAAATGCGTAAATAAAATTAGTTTTTATTGCTAAGAATAAACACGAAATTTTCGGAAAGAGAATTTCGTGTTTTCTTTTTATACTAACGCGGTATATATCTCGAAATCATTATCGCAAAGGCGAGAAAACCTTATAAAAATTAAGATAAATTTAGCTTTTGTTTCTTTTACAACGAGCGATAAATAGTTAGCGGCTTTGTAAAAAATATTTCTACAAAGCCGCTCGAAACAAATCTCAACATTACTGAAATTTAGAGATTTTTAACCGAAGAACTTATTTTAATGCCGCCGTTTGTGGTAACTACACGAATCGGCGCACCGCCGCCGTTTAAGTTAGTATTGAGACGCTTGGCACGACTCCGGTCGTTTCTTTCCACGTTTAATTGACCGATTTCGCTATTAAAGCCGCCGTTGACCGTTCCGGTTTCGATATGCGCCGCGTAGGTTTCAGGAATTGATAAGTGAACACCGCCGTTTGTCGTTTCGACATTGAGTCCGCCGCCTTTCCAACTGTTGCCAGCTAAATTTATGGAAACTCCGCCGTTAGCGGTTTTGCCTTTCACGTCGCCCGCGACATCGTTCAAACTAACGCCGCCGTTCTGCGTTTCAAACTCCATTGTTCCTTCAACGCCGCTGATGGAGATGCCGCCGTTGTGCGCCGTCAATTTAAGATTCGTCGAGCGCGGGACGAGGATTTCGTAGGAAACGCCCCAGATTGGTTCGTCCGGCGTATTTTCGGCTCGAATGTTCGGACTGGTTTCGATGCGGATATTTTTGGCGAGCGTCTGCGCTTCCTGTTCGGTTGCGCCCATCGTCTGGACACAGGCGCGAATCAACACATCGCTGCGATTTTCGCCCTTTATCTGAATGCCGCCGTTGCGCTGTCCGTCAACATTCAAAAGACTTCCGGCACTCATCGTCATCTCGCGCGTTTCTTTGTAAGAAACTTTGCCGTTGTAAGAATAGTTACTGCTCGAACAAAAATCTCTTTTTTTGTATTGCCTGTCATTTTTATCCTGCGTGAAAACGGCTGTGCCGGATAAAAAGAAAACTGCGAACAGTAAAACAAAAAATGTATTGCCTGAATTAACTTTCGTCATTACTAAAATTCCTCCGTAACCTGTGTTTGATTTTGAAACTTGCGTTTTCTATCGAGGAAACACCGCTCGGTTGGATTTTGTGACATTAAAATTTGGAAGAAAAAATAAAACCACGAAATTACACGAAACGAGTCGAATAAAACTTCGTGTTGCTTCGCGTTAATTCGTGGTTTTATTTTTAACTTTATTTTTAACTTTATGAAATCGCCGCCGCTTCTTCTCTCATCTTAAACTCGTCCAACACATCAAAAACTTGAAGCGCGTATTTCACATTACCGAACGGCGCGGAAACCTGTACGCCTTGAATCAAATCCTGAACTTCCGTCAAAGATTCACGCGCGATTTTTATTCCTTCGTCGCGGGCTTCTTCCTTGCTTTTTTCCGAAGCGACGCGCATTCGCTGTAAAATATCCTGCGTAACCACTACGCCCGGAACTTCGTTGTGCATAAATTCGGCGTTGCGAATCGAAACGAGCGGGAAAATTCCGGCAACAATCGGAATACGGACGTGCGAGATTCGTTTGAGAAAATCGCGCAGTTGCTTCGTGTCATAAACCGGCTGCGTGATGGCGTATTCCGCGCCCGCTTCGACTTTCCATTCAAAGCGTTTGATTTCCTCATCCATATTTATCGCGCCCGGATTGACACCGACACCGATTGAAAAAGCCGTCGGGCAGCCGATTGGATTGTTGCCCAAATCAAGTCCGTGATTCAGCTTATTGACCATATTCGTCAAACCGATTGAATCAATATCGAAAACGGCGGTCGCGTCCGGGAACGGTCCCATTTTCGGCGGGTCGCCCGTGATTATCAAAAGATTGTGAACCCCGAGAGCCGCCGCACCGAGCAAATCCGACATCATTCCCAGAAGATTTCGGTCGCGGCAGCAATAATGCAGAACGGCTTCGATGCCGATGTCACGTTCGACAAGAATTGCCGTCGCTTGCGCCGACATTCTGGTTTGCGCCCGCGGTCCGTCGGGGATATTCACTGCGTCAACGCCTGCCGTCTTCAACAATTTGATTGATTCCAGAGTTTTCGCCGCGTCGCAGCCTTTCGGTGGCAAAACTTCGACGCTCGTCACGAATTCGCCGCGAGCGATTTTCCCTGACCACTTCGAGCGCAATTCAGGCGGCACGATTTCAACGTCAACCGGTTTTAGGTCAATTACTTTGACCGGTTCCGTCGGCTTGACAACTCTCGACTGGCGCGGAGAAACGGCGCGAACCGAGTCGGAAATCAGTTTGATATGCTGTGGAGTCGTGCCGCAGCAGCCGCCGATAAACGTCGCGCCCGCTTTGATAAATCGCTTGGCGAACTTCGACATATATTCGGGCGAACACATATAAAACTGCCGCCCCTGCACATCTCTCGGCAAACCCGCGTTCGGCTGCGCGGAAAGTTTTTTCGTCGTTACGCCGCGCATTTTTTCGAGCGCGGTCAAGATATGCGTCGGACCGACGCCGCAATTCAAACCGATAACGTCCGCGCCGTATTGGTCGAGGCGTTGGGCTAAAATTTCCGTGTCCGCGCCGAAAATGGTTTTGCCGTCGGTCGCAATCGTCATCTGCGCGACAATCGGCAAATCGCACAACTCCTTGACCGCTTTGATAGCTTGCTGAATCTCTGATAAATCAGAAAAAGTTTCGAGAACGAATAAATCAACGCCACCTTCCAGAAGCGCGGAAATTTGTTCGGCAAACATTTCCTTTGCTTCGCTAAACGAAGTCGGACCGTAAGGCTCGATTCTAAGGTCTAGAGGTCCGATTGCGCCTGCAACGAAAGCATCTCCGCCCGCTGCTTCTCTGGCGATTCGCGCACCGGCAATGTTGATTTCGCGTAATTTCCCTTCAAGACTGTATTGAAGAAGTCGGTGGCGCGTCGCGCCGAAAGTATTGGTTTCGATTATGTCCGCGCCTGCTTTGACGTATTCGGCGTGGACTTCGCGCACGAGGTCTGGCGCGGTTAGATTTAGTTCGTCGTAAGAGCGGTTAATATAAATTCCCTTGTCGTAAAATCTGGTGCCAATTGCGCCGTCAAAAACGAAAACACCGTCGCTGTTTAGTAAATCTCTGAAGTTTTTCATACTGGTCAATTGTTAGCAATTGGTAGTTTGTCGGAAGACAGGATTGGCAACAAACTACCAACTGCGAACAAAACAAAAATCTCGACTGCCGGAACAGCACGAGACTTTTTATAAAAATCCTTTTTTTGGCTGTTTAGCGGTTTATTTAACGTGGTCGCAAGTCGCAAATAACTCACCACGATTGTTAAAGATAAATGATGCGGTTTTTATCTTTAACTGTCAAGTTTCAAAATTTCTGACACTTCGGACAAAAATACGTCGAGCGTCCCGCCTGCTTTAATCTTTTGATTTCGGTTCGGCAATTTACGCACGGATTTTTTTCGCGGTCATAAACGCGCCAACTCGATTCGTAACCGCCGCCGTAATAACCTTCGTCAATGTTTTCGGGATTGACGTTTAAGGTCGAGCCGTGTGTGATTGATTCGTCTAAAACTTTGCGGATTTTTTCAAACAAAACATTCGCTTTTTTCGCGGAAATTTCATTTGCAGGAATTTGCGGATTAACTCGCGCAAGAAACATCGCTTCAGATGCGTAGATATTGCCGAGTCCCAAAACCTTCGTTTGGTCGAGCAGAAATTCTTTAAGAGATTTTTTTGAAGTCTTTAAAGTATCCCGAAAATACTTCGGTGAAAAATTTGGCGAAAAAGGTTCGGGCGCGAGATTTTTCAGCTCCTTCGCTTCAAAAAGATTTTCGGTTTTGACAATTTTCATTAAACCGAAATGGCGTTGGTCGCTGAAGACGAGCCGCATTTCGTCCGCAAAATAAAAAACCGCGTGCGTGAATTTCGGTAGGTTATATTCAAGCGGTAAAAGCTGAAAGCGTCCGCTCATTCGCAAATGCGTGATTAAAGTTTGTCCATTGTCCAAATCAAATAGAATGTGTTTGCCGCGCCGGTGAACAAAATTTATTTGCGTATTTTTCAGCTTTTCGGCAAATTCCGACGGCGGATTAAAAGGCGCAAGGCGTTCCCGCAGCAGTTCCGCAACGACGATTTCCCGTCCCTTGACGAGTTTGTCTAAAGATTTGACGACGAGTTCGACTTCAGGCAATTCGGGCATAAATCAATTACGAATTTCAAACCTTCGTGTAATCCGTGAGCGAAGTTTTATCGCCGAGAACCGCACCTTCACCGACGACGACGTTTCTTCCGATGTAACAACTGCGTCCGACAATCGCGTTATGAATTTGTGCCGCGCTTGAAATTCTCGCGTGCGCCCAAACGACTGAATTTTCCACAACCGCTTTTTCTTCGATGTGAACGCCCGCACCGATAACCGAATTAATGATTTTTGCGTTTGGTTTGATAATACAGTTTTCGCCGACGACGGAACTTTTATCGACGATTGCCGACGTTGCAACGTCAGATTCGTTTGATTTTTCCGTCTCAAAACCCTTTATTTGTCCGCTCAAAAAATCGTGATGCGCTTTGAGATAACTCTGCGGCGTGCCGATGTCGCGCCAGTAATTTTGCTTGATTATAAAACCGTAAAAAGATTTCCGGCGGCTCAACAAATCGGGAAAAACGTTATATTCAAACGAATAATTTTCGCCTTCGGGAATCACATCCAAAACGTCCGGCTCTAAAATATAAATTCCGGCGTTAATATTTCTTGTCGTCAAGCGAAAGACTTCTTCGGGTTTCGGTTTTTCCAGAAATTGCAAAACCCTTGATTCTTCATCGGTTTCTACCAGACCGTAAGCCGAAGGATTTTCGACCGGCGTGAGAACAATAGTCGCTTCCGCGCGTTTTTGTTGGTGAAAATCGATGACTTTAAAGACGTCCAAATCAGTCAAAATGTCGCCGTTAAAAACAACAATAGTTTCACGAAATTGGTTTGCCGCAAATTTATACGCGCCGCCTGTTCCCATCGGCGCAGGCTCGGTTACATACCGTAAGTTTACGCCGTAGTCGAATCCGTCGCCGAGCAGGTCTTCGATTTTGTCGGGTTGATAGCTGAGCGAAAGCGTGATGTCCTTGATTCCCGCGCGACGCAGAATTTCGATTTGATAAAACAAAAACGGGCGATTTAAAACCGGAACAATCGGTTTCGGCGTGTAAACCGTTAGCGGTCGCAGCCGCGTGCCTTTTCCACCTGCTAAAATTAGTGCCTGCATAAATTATAAATTATTTTCTTCTTGTCAAAAGATAAAACTAAAGACTAAAAAATGTGCGGCGAAAAATCAAAGGTAAAAACAGATTTGCAAATTATGGTTAAAACTTTATAAAATTTGTTAAAATCGTTGACACATCTTACTTAATCCGTGTTGGCTAAAATCTGGAGATTAACCCGAATTTTTAATTTGTCCGCTTAGCCTCAAAAGCATTTTTCTCGAATTTATTAAATCTACGCGCTTGATGCCGGAAGGGGTCTGCAAAAATTGCAGGAAGAAATATGCCACGCGGCGATTGATTAACGGTTGTTCACAATTAGAAATTAAAGTTATAATCGGGCGGTATGGTTGCAAAACTGACCGTTATTTTTTTTATAATTTTGTTTCTTCTGGCGGGCATTTCGTTGACTCTCGCGCCGTGGATGAGCATCGGTCTGATAGGCGATTGGAGCAATAATTTTTTTTTGGCTCTCGCGGTCGAAAAAACCGGCTGGACTTCCCTGCACGAAATCGTCGCTTCAAATTGGTTTCGCGGCGCGGTAACGGGATTCGGCGTTTTAAACTTATTACTCGCTTTTTGGGAAATGGCGCATTTCAAGCAAAGCGTTGAGATGATTGAAGAAAAAGACGAAGAAGCAGCCGTCGGCAATAAAAAAGTGCAGAACTTAAACAATATCTAAACTCTCATATCTCATCCGCATTCTTTAATTTTATAAATTTTTCTTTGCGTTCTTCGCGCCTTTGCGGGAAAATTCTCCGGTGAACAACTTTCCGTTAATCTACTTGATAACCGACGGCGAAATGACCGCGCAAAACTTCTCACGACGAAAATCGCAAACGCTCGAACTAATCAAAGTCGCCGTGCAGAGCAACATTTCATTGATTCAAATTCGTGAAAGGGAAATTTCCGCGCGGCTCGTTTTTGAATTTGCTTCGGAAGCCGCAAAAATTACTCGAAACACCAAAACAAAACTTTTGGTCAATGACCGCGCCGACATCGCGTTGGCAGCAAATGCCGACGGCGTTCATTTAACTTCCCGCTCGCTTTCCGCCGCAACAATTCGCCGCGCGTTTCCCGAAAATTTTATCATCGGCGTTTCGGTGCATACCGTCGAAGAAGCCGAAAACGCTAAAAAACAAGCGGCGGATTTTGTAATTTTCAGTCCGATTTTTTCGACACCAGACAAAGGCGAGCCGCAAGGCATCGAAAATTTGCGCGAAGTTTGCGAAAAATTAAAACCGTTTCCGGTCATCGCGCTCGGCGGAATTGACGCGGACAATTTTTCCGAAGTTTTAGACGCTGGCGCAAGCGGTTTTGCCGCGATTCGCTTTTTGAACGATGCGGAAAACATAAGAAAATTGTTCACAGATAAACACAGATTAAAAGGCGAATTACGAATTAAGAATTACGATTTGCGAATTACGAGAAAATGAAATCCAAAATCCAAAATCCAAAATCCAAAATCTGTCTGGCGATTGCCGGACTCGACCCGTCGGGCGGCGCGGGAATTGTCGCTGATATAAAAACTTTCACGGCATTCGGCTGTTTTGCGACCGCCGCCATAACTTCTGTTACCTTTCAAAACACAACCGGCGTTTTCGGTGCGGTTCATCAAACCGCTGAAACTTTGCGCGGGCAAGTCGAGCCTATAATCGAAGATTTTGAAATTTCCGCCATCAAAACGGGAATGCTGCCGACACGCGAAATAATCGAAGAAACGGCGCGGCTGGTCAAAGAAAACAAATTGAAAAACTTTGTCGTTGACCCGGTTGTGCGCTCGACTTCGGGCTTTGATTTGATTGACGACGAAGCGTTAAAAGCTCTCGTCGAAAGACTTTTTCCGCTTTCAGACATCGTAACGCCGAATTTACCGGAAGCCGAGAGAATCACACGGATGAAAATCGAAAACGAAAAGGACATCGAAAAAGCCGCGGAGATAATGCAGGATTTCGGCGCGAAAAATGTCTTGATAAAAGGCGGACACATTTCGATTTTGGATTTTGGATTTTGGATTTTGGATTCTACTAAAACCGAAGACCGAAGACCAAAGACCGAAGACCGAAAGGCGCGAGATTTTTTATTTGTCGGCGATGAAAAATACGTTTTTGAAGCCGACTTTATCGAAACAACCGCGACGCACGGAACGGGCTGCACGATTGCTTCGGCAATTGCGGCAAATCTAGCGTTAGGAAAAAGTTTGATTGAGGCGGTCGAGATTGCGAAAAGATTTGTGACGGAAGCAATTCGCACTGCGCCGAATTTGGGGCGCGGACATTCGCCGATAAACCAGTCGATTTTGGATTTTAGATTTTAGATTTTAGATTGATAATTATAAGAAACCATATTAAACGCAAAACTTTGAACCTTGAACTTTGAACTTATTTAGCCGGTGTGAAAATACTCGGTGAAATGTAAGTTATGCCGAAGGTAACGCCGGTGCGCGGGCTGAATCTGGTCAAACCGAAAATTGCGGCGGTGTCAAAGCGCAGATTTGAAGCCTTGATTTGCGTGCCGAAGCGAAACTGCGAAAGGCTTTCCGTTCCGAGAGGCGCATTTCCGCTTCTGGTATTGGCGCGTCCGTTGACTTCGCCGACGATGTTGATGCGGTCGTTGACGCGGAAAATTCCCGCAAGTCCGTAAATTAAAACGTCGTTTTGCGTAAATCGTTCAATCGGCGCGGTCAAAATAGCGAGTCCGAGATTGCCGAAAACATTAACGCGCGGAGTTCGTCCGGCGTGTCTGCCGAATCTTTTCTGCACAAGGAATTTACCGAAAACATTTATTTGATTCGTGCCGATGCCGCGAGATTGGTCGGAATTCGGCAGCTCAAAACCGAACTTAAATCCGAGCGCGGGCAAATTGCGCGTTTCATTTCGCAGTTTTATTTTAGTCGAGATGGTAAAATCGCCCGCATCATTCGATGAATTACCGTCGAGAGCCAGAGGAATCGCGGGCGGCGCGAAAGCGGAATTAACCGCCAGGAAGTTTTGCAGAACGCCTTCGACTTGAAATTCGACATTCGACGAAAAGCCGACCTTCACGCGAATGTCGCCGACGCGCGTCAAATCGCCGCGCAAACCCGACAAAGGAAATTTCGCATTCTGCTGGAAATTAACGCCCGCCGCAATCTCAATCGCACCGACGGGCGTTGTATCAACGTCATCGGTCAAAAGCGGTCTTTGCTGCGCGACGGTAAAACCGCTCAAACAAAAAATTAAATTCAGACAGACAAAAAGGCGTTTCATATTTAGAATTTTAATTCTGGCATCAAAGACTGTATTTTGTAAATGAAAATCGGCTTCGGCTTATTAAAATTTTAGAGCCAACCTCTTTCTTTAACGCGCAGGTAAGTTTCAAGCAGTTTCGGCGCGAGCGAATTCGTCGTTACGTCCAGCGCAAGACCGCCGATTGTTTCAACTAATCTCAAAGCCGATTCGCGTCCGTGAATAATTTCTTCCGCCGCGCTTTGGATGAAAACGTCTTTTAATTGTTTCGGAATTTCGCTGACCGTTTGATTTAAGTCTCGGTCGCCGATTGTTACGACAAGCGGAAGATGCCGCGGGCGTAGAAGTTTGAGCGAGTTTATCAATTCTTTAGAGCTTTCCTTGTCAACCAAATCGGTCAAAATTACGACGAACGAACGCTTTTTGGAATTTGCCGCGATAAATCGAAAAGCGCGTTGGTAAGACGGTTCAATCAATTCAGGTTCTAAATCGTGGAGTGCTTCCAAAACCGCGTCCGTCTGTCCGATTCCCTTTTTCGGCGGCAAAAACCTTTTGATGTTACGTCCGAAAACAACCAGACCGCAATTGTCGCCGCCGCGCGAAGCCGCCGACATCAGCGCAAGGCTGGCGTGAATCGCCGTGTCAAATTTTGTTTCATCATTGATTCTGCCCGTCATAAGTCGTCCCGCGTCCAGAGCGATAACGATTGTCTGGTCGCGCTCTATTTGGTATTGGCGCGTCGTTAATTTTGAACGCCTGGCGGTCGCCGTCCAGGAAATATGACGCTGTTCATCGCCGCGCACGTAATCGCGCATCGATTCAAACTCACGTCCTTCGCCGCGCCGGATTGCTTTGCGCTGAACCGCCAAAAAAGAATTCGCGCCGAGTGCTTTCAGTTCCATCTCACGCGCCCGACGCATATTCGGATAAACTTTGACGGTTTCGGATTTGCCCAAATCTGTCTGACACCAAACCAGTCCGAGCCGCGAAAGAAAGCGTACGGCAGTTTTGCCGAATTCGTATCGCCCGCGTTTTGGCGGAGTTAAATTGTAAAAAAAATCGGCAAAAGTTTGTTCTTCGATTTTGAATTTTGCTTCACGAGTTTCGGATAATTTCATTTCAGGCGGAAATTCGTCTTTAATTTGCAGGTCAAATGTTTTCGGACTTCGATTTTCAACGTGCAGTTTTATTTGATTCTCGTCGCCGATGGCGAAGCGTTTGCCGAATTCACGTGAAATTGTGAGTTCTTCGGGAAGTTTGCGGCTTGTGAAATAATCAATCAGCGCGAGCAGAACGAGTAAACCGTCATAAACCAAAACCGCGTAGCGAAGCGCGGGAAAACTCCACGACAATGAAAGCGGAACAAAACCGCTTGCCAGAAGAATAAAAAAGAGACGTGAGAAAACAAAACGCATATTGCTCAATATCTTAACTTAAAAATTTTACACGGCAAATTATTGTTCGATTCCGCTTGTTGATTTTTATTGCGATTTTCTTGTATCATTTGCACGGTTTTATTTTAAGATTCTATAAACGCAGTTCGATTTAACGACGATAATAATTGATTCGGCTTCTGACAAGATATTTTGTTCAGAGCCTTTCGATTTGGCGACAAATCGAAAGGCGTTTTTTATTTTGTTTGATAATTTTATTGAGAGATTTTATGTTAGATACTTTAGGAAATTTGGAACGCACGCATATGTGCGGTGAACTACGCGCTGAAAACGTCGGCGAGGCGGTTGTTTTAATGGGCTGGACGGCTAAGAAACGCGACTTCGGCATTTTCACGTTTATTGATTTACGCGACCGCGAAGGCATTATACAAATCGTCGTCAGCGAAGAAACTGCAACTGAAGCGCACGCGAAAGCGAAAAATCTGCGCGGCGAGTTTGTGATTGCGGTCAAAGGAACGGTTGTTGCGCGAACTTCTGAAACCGTCAATAAAAAATTGCCGACCGGCGAAATTGAAGTTAAAGCCGACGAGATTTTAATTTTGAACGACGCGAAAGTTCCGCCGTTTCAACTTGAAGTTGCGGGTTCGGAAAACCTTGCAAGCGAGGATTTGCGCCTTAAATATCGTTATCTCGATTTGCGTCGCCCGCAATTGCAGAACAATATCCGAATGCGTGCGAAAACTCTGGCGAAAATCCGCGAGTTTATGGAAATGCAGGATTTTATCGAAATCGAAACGCCGATTCTCCTTAAATCAACGCCCGAAGGCGCGAGAGATTTCATCGTGCCGTCGCGGATTCACGCGGGAAAATTTTTCGCGCTCCCGCAGTCGCCGCAGATTTTGAAACAGCTTTGTATGATTTCGGGTTTTGACAAGTATTATCAAATCGCGCGTTGTTTCCGCGACGAAGATTTACGGGCTGACCGCCAGCCGGAATTTTCGCAGCTCGATTTGGAAATGAGCTTTACCAATCAGGAAATTATTTATCGTCTGATTGAAGGAATGTTTCGCCACGTTTTTCGATTGATTGATGTCGAATTGCCTGAAAAATTTCCGCGCTTGACTTACTCGGAAGCGCTGCGCCGTTACGGAAGCGACAAACCCGATTTGCGTTTTGAAATGGAACTGCAGGATTTGTCGGCGGAATTAAGAGAAACCGATTTTGCGCCGTTTGCCGAAACTTTGAAAAACGGCGGCGAGATAAAATGCGTTGTCGCCAAAGGCAAAGCCGATTATTCGCGCAAGCAATTAGACGATTTGCAGGAATTTGCGAAGCGTTACGGCGCAAACGCGCTTGCATGGATAAAACTCGGCGATGAAACGACATCTTCGCTTTTGAAAGTTCTCGGACAAGAGAAAATCGAACAGCTTGCATCCATTGCAAATGCCGAAAAAGGCGATGCGATTTTGATAGTTGCCGGAAGAAAATCCGTCGCTGCCGCGTCTTTGGGCGCGTTGCGATTAGAGATTGCAAAACGTGAAAACTTGATTCCGCAAGATGTCTTTAAACCGCTGATGGTCGTTGATTTTCCGATGTTTGAATACAATGAGGAAACCGGAAATTACGCGGCGGCGCATCATCCGTTCAC
>DATLXD010000146.1:0-20771 GCA_035575965.1 Pyrinomonadaceae bacterium
TGAAATCGAGAATGCCATCGTCGCGTCCCAGAGCGCCTGCGAATCGAGAATTTTAGAAACGCCGTGATTATCACCGCCTGCGCCGCCCATCAATGCTGTAAATTTTTTTGAATACAGCTCCGACGGTTGGGCGTAGGGCAAGGGCGCAAGCCATCTTTTCGCTTCCGGCGAAAGTTTTTCCAGCGTTTCCCGTCCGCCACGTGAAACCATATTGACATAACGGCGCGGAGCGTTTGCCGCAATCACCGCAAGTTTGTTTTGTTTGGCGTATTCAACGAGCGGACGATAATCGTTCTTATAATTATTCCAAGGTCGGCTGTCGTCCAGAAATTTCTTTTCGGTTATCAAACCTTTTAGATATTCGTCCAAAACAATCTGCACGTCGCGCTCGAACATTTCCAGCGAAAGCGTAACGCTTCTTTTATCGCCGAAAGTTTCCTGCATTTTTCTGAAAAATTCTGCTTGCAGAAAGTGCGCAGCCGCGTCGTCATGATTTTCACCGAGAAAAATTACATCGGATTTTCCGGCGGCATCAATGATTTGCGAAACGCTCGCCGGATTTCCCGACGCATTGTAAATTCGATAACTAGAATCGGATAGTTGAGCCAAGACCGAAATGTTCATAAATAGAAAGGTAATCAAAACAAATAAAATTTTGTGCATAATTTTTTCCAGCTAACTCAAACCGACCAACGATTGAATTTTTTGAATAGAATAAATGATAATTAATTTTCTTTCTGTCTGCTTTAAGAACAAATAATAAAATAAATGTGTTTCAAAACAAAACAAAACTTTCGTTACAAAAAACTCCTCGGTTTTCAGATTTCCTGATTTGTTAAGCATTATCAGCTTTTTGCCTCATACATTGGATTATGGCATAAGTTTTGCAAACTCGATCGTCAAGCTATCAGGCTAGAATTTAAATCAATAAAGAAAAGGAGATTTATCATGAGTAATATTAATAGAGATGGAACGCTTGGAGAAGAAGCTTCGGGTTTTGGCGATAGAGTATCAGGCAATGTTAAGGATGCAGTCGGTTCTGTTACGGGTAATAGTTCGATGGAACGTGAAGGTGAAATGCAAGCAGCCTCAGGCTCAGCACGTCAGGGTCAAAACCGTGTTTTGACCGGTATGTTCCGTGATCGTGAAAGTGCGGAAGGAGCTTATAATTCAGCCATTAGTCGCGGCTATTCAAAAGATGATGTCAATTTGATGATGTCTGACCAAACACGTGACACTTATTTTGCCGACGGTGATGACAGCGCGATGGGCAGCAAAGCTCTCGAAGGTGCCGGAACAGGTTCAGCTATCGGTGGAACATTAGGTGCAATTATAGCTGGTGTTGCTGCAATCGGAACGAGTGTTCTGCTTCCCGGTATAGGTTTAGTCGTTGCAGGTCCGCTGGCAGCAGCATTAGCAGGCGCGGGCGCAGGTGGTTTAACAGGCGGTTTAATCGGTGCTTTGGTCGGTTCGGGAATTCCTGAAGACCGCGCTAAAGAATATGAAGAAGGTATCAAAAGCGGCGGTATCGTAATGGGTGTCAATCCGCGCAACGACGAAGATGCCGATTACTTTGAAAACGAATGGAGAACCACCCACAAAGGCGAAAACATTTATCGATAGTTAAAAGTTAGCTTTTTTGTTTCCTATTATTTCAAGTTTTATAAGTAAACTCCGTCATTTTTGGCGGAGTTTTTTACCTTTGATTTAAACTCATAAGAGTAAAAAATATCTTTTCGTAACTTTATAAGAACTGTAGGAAAAGCCTTACTAAAATTTGAAATTAAAATCGGTAACACAAAGGTTTGCAAAGGTCATAAGCAGTTTCTTAAAAAAATTTTGAAATCTAATCACACAAAATATGTGCGGCGAGAAGCGGAATCATTAACTCGTGATGTCCCGTGATAGAAAAACCACGTCCCACACCGCCTGCGGTCGGACGGCGAACGACATTCGTATTAGGACGATAGCTTTGAATAAAATCAAAATTAGCGGTCGTAAAATCTTCGAGAGGAAAGCCCAAGTTCCGCACAACCGTTACAGCTTTCATAAAAATTTCCGGCAGTACGACATTTGAGCCGATGTTCAAATAAACGCCGCCGCCGTTTAATTCTCTAACAATTGAGCAAAAAAGTTTGAAGTCGGTATGCGACGATGCGCCGAGAGCCGCACCATCGCAAGCCGGATGAAAATGTCCGATGTCCGCACCGATAGCCAAATGTGCTGTAAAAGGGATTTTCATTTCATATGTTTGGCACAAAAGCGAATTTTTTGTATTCGGCGGCGTTTGCGCGAGAACTTCCCTGCCCATCGCCTCGCCCAAACCAAGGTTGTCGCGCATCGCATTCTTAGCAGCGGCGTTTAATATCTCTCCGGTTTCCCGCGCCGCGCCGAAATCGCCCGTGCCGAGTGTCGCGTCGACATCTTCGGACGTAAAACCGACGAGCGCAATTTCCGTATCGTGAACCAGCACCGAGCCGTTTGACGCAATTGCCGACACAAAATCTTTTTTCATCAAATCAACAATCACCGGTGCCAGTCCGGTTTTGATGACGTGACCGCCGATGCCCCAGACAATCGGTTTCTTCGAATCTTTGGCGCGTCTGATTTGTTTTGCAATCTCGCGTAAAGATTGAACGGCTAAGATATTCGGAAGTTTATCAAGAAACGATTGCAGTGAATCGTCAGCATTTACCGGCGCGGCAAAATCTTTGACGGTAACTTTGCTCGGACGCGAAGCGAGTTCGTAGGTTTTTATATGGTCAAAGTTCGTCGGCTGGAGATTTTCGTAAATGGACATTCTCGAATTTTAGATTTGAGTATTTTTAGAAGTTACGCAGTTGGGCTGGAGTCATTGTAGTTACGATGCTAAGTTTGTTTTTAGCTAATCTCGTAAGTCCATTGCTGCCAACAATAGCTGTTTTGACAAGTCCAAATGCGTAACTTCTATATTTTTTTTGATGACATAAGAAGTCTGACTACTTATTCTCTTTTCATACCTTCAAAGTCTTTATTAAGCTCGTCAATAGTTTCGCCTGTTTCCAAATAATCGAAAAGATTTTTATCGGAAACTCGCGTTGGATTTTTCCCTTTCAACAAAAGTATCGTTAGCTTTTTCGATTGCTTCGGTCAAAGCGGCGATTATCTCTGATTCCTTATTGTTCCAATCGCCTTCGACGCGACAGCCGGAAGCGTTTTTGTGACCGCCGCCGCCGAATTTTTCGGCAACACGCGCGACGTTAACGTTATCTTTGGAGCGCAGGCTGACGCGATAAGCATTCGGCTGTGTTTCGCGCATATAGCAGACAGCTTCGACTTCTTTGGCGGCAAGTGGAATGTTGACGAAACCGTTGTTGTCGCCGTCAACCGATTCGGTTTTTTTCTGCATTTCGAGCGTTTGGCGCATCCAAGCGATTTTACCGTTTTGGCTGCGCTTGACGGTTGCGAGAACTTGACTCATCAATTCTATGCGGCTCCACGGATAGCTATTATAGATGGCTTCGGAGATTTGCGCGGGCTTTACGCCGACCTTGACGAGTTCGGATGCAACTTTTAAGGTGCGTTCGGTGGTGTTTGGAAAATGAAACGAGCCGGTGTCGGTTACGAGCGCGAGATAGACGCATTCGGCAATTTCTTTTGTAATACGCCCGCCGATTGCTTTGCAGAGATTATAAATCATCTCACCGACTGCCGATGCGGTTTGGTCAATCCAGTTTATCGTGCCGAAATGTTCACTGGTGGCGTGATGGTCGATGTTGACGGTCGTTTGATTTTCTAAATTTCTGATGCCGGGACGCGAGAGGTCGGAACATTCGATGACGAAAATAGCGTCATATTTACCGTTGACTTCGGCGACTTGACGAATCTCGTCAGCACCGGGAAGCTGTGCGTAAGCGGCGGGAATACCGTCTCGGACAATGACTTCCGCCGTTTTGCCTAACGAGCGCAAAAGCCAGCATAACCCCAGAGAAGAACCGATGCCGTCGCCGTCCGGTCGGACGTGCGTGGTGATGGCAAAACTGTTTTTGTTTTCAATTAACTCGACTACTTGACTTAACACTATTGGAAAGGGATGAAATTTGAGGGATGAAATGTGAATATAAAAAATTAAATTCTTGTTTCAAGTTTCATCCCTCAAATTTCATCCCTCATTCTCCTTCGTTTCTTGTAATTCGCCCTTTTGCGTCAAATCTCGGATAAGGTTATCAATGCGGACGGCATTTTCTTCAACCATGTCGCGCATAAAATTGATGTGCGGTGCGTGGCGCAAATCTAAATTAAGAGCAACTTGCTGTCTGACAAAGGTTGCAGCGTTTTGCAATGCTCTGAGTGCTGCTTTTATTTGGTTTTCATCACCCTGGACGACGACGAAGACTTTTGCGTCGCGCAAATTTTCAGATACGCGAACATCCGTTACCGTTACGGCTAGCAAACGCGGGTCATCCATTTCATAACCGACAATTTCCGTAATCTGTTCGCGTAACGCTTCTGCCAATCTTTCTGGACGACGCATATTTACAATGAAAAATACAAAGTTAAAAATGAAAAATAAAAAACATTCTCCACTTTCCAATTTCGGTTTTACATTTTTAAAGTTCAGTCGCGGCGGTGCGCTCGATCACAAACGCTTCGATTTCATCGTCAACTTTAATATCGTTGAAATTGGCAAGACTGATACCGCATTCAAAGCCTTGCCTGACTTCGTTGGTGTCTTCCTTAAATCTTTTGAGCGTGGCAATATCACCTTCCCAAGCCACCACGCCGTCACGTATAAGCCGCGCTTTGGCTTGTCTTCTGATAACTCCGTCGATAACGCGACAGCCCGCAATCGTGCCGACTTTGGAAACTTTGAAAAGATCTTGAACAATTGCTTTGCCTAAAATAACTTCTTTCTCAATCGCGTCAAGCATTCCAATCATCGCGGCGCGAATTTCTTCTTCAACTTTGTAAATAATCGAGTGCAGGCGAATATCGACTTGTTCCTGTTTGGCAACATCAGCCGCACGCGAGCCGGGACGCACGTTGAAACCGATAATAACAACCGCTGTCGATACATTATCGGCTTGGGTAGCTGATGCAAGCAGAACATCCGATTCGGTAATTGCGCCGACACCCGAACGAATGACGCGAACCTTAACTTTATCAGTTGAAAGTTTTTCGAGCGTGCCGCGAAGAACTTCGACCGAACCTTGCACATCGGTTTTCAGAATAACCAGCAATTCTTTGATTTCGGCTAGACCGAGCGATTCGATACCGCGCTTGGTTGTCTTGAGCATTGCAAGTTGTCTGGCTTGCATCTGACGCTGACCGGCAATTGTCTGCGCTTTGTCAATATCGGAAACGACTTGGAAGCTATCGCCTGCCTGCGGAACGCCTTGCAGACCGAGAACTTCAACCGGAGTTGCGGGTTCGGCGGCGGTAATAATTTCACCCCGGTCGCTGAACATCGCGCGGACTTTACCGTAATACTGCCCGACGATAAACGGGTCGCCGACGCGTAAAGTTCCCTGCTGCACCAGGACGGTTGCCACCGAGCCGCGTCCTTTATCGAGTTTGGCTTCCAGAACTACGCCTGAAGCGCGTCTGGTCGGGCTGGCTTTTAAATCTAAAATATCCGCCGTCAAAAGAACCGTTTCGAGCAACGTGTCGAGGTTTTCACGCTTTTTGGCAGAAACGGCGACCATTTCCGTATCGCCGCCCCAATCAATCGGCTGAAGACCGAGACCGGCAAGTCCCTGTTTTACTTTGTCGGGATTTGCGTCGGGTTTGTCAATTTTGTTGATGGCAACGATAATCGGCACGCCAGCCGCTTTTGAGTGTTCGACCGCTTCGATGGTTTGCGGCATAACGCCGTCATCAGCTGCAACGACGAGAATTACCACGTCGGTTGCTTTTGCGCCACGCGCACGCATCATCGTGAATGCTTCGTGACCGGGCGTGTCGAGGAAAACTACGCGGCGTTCTCCACCCGCATTGTCCGAATTCGGCAAAAATACGCTGTATGCACCGATGTGCTGGGTAATCCCGCCGGCTTCGCCTTCGGCAACATTGTCAGAACGAATCGCGTCGAGCAGCGAGGTTTTGCCATGGTCGACGTGACCCATCACGGTTACGACCGGCGGGCGCGGCAATTCAACATCGTCGGAATCGGCAGCGATGAGTTCTTCAAACTCCTGCTCGATAACCATATCTTCAAAAGGCACGAAGCTGACATTATAACCATAGCCGACACCGAGTTCCTGCGCCATTTTCTCGCCAATCGGTTGATTGAGTGTGGCAAAAATTCCTCGTTTGACAAGTAGTTGAACAATGTCGCGCGGCGTTACGCCGAGTGCTTCGGAAAATTCGCGGATGGTTGCACCTTCGGTCAGGCGAATTGACTTGAGATTTGCCGCATCGACCGAGCCGACCTGGTCTAAAATACGTTCTTCGATTGAACGCGGTCGCGGTGTGGCAAGATCTCTTTCGTCGAATCTTCCGCCCTTTTCTTCAAATCTTTTACCGCCTTTTTTAGGGGTGGCACGTCCGAATCTTCTACGCTGGTCGACCGGCGGCGTGTAGGTCATCTGCGGCGTGGAAGTTTCGCCTCTTGTTGGGCGCAATTCGGGCTTACGTCCGTTTTTGCCGTCCTTACGCAAATCGTTTGTCGTTTTTTCCGGTTCTTTGTCGTTGTTAAATTTGCCGGTTCTAGTCGGAGCGTCATTGACCATTCGCTCGCCCGGCTTGATTCCTTTATTAAGCGACTCTTGAGTGAGTTTGAGTATTTTAACCTGTGTTCCGTTCGGACGAAGAACTCGGCTCGTTACTGATTTCGATTCGACCGGTTTTTCGGTCGTTTGTTCTTCAGCTTGAATTTCCACAACGCTTTGTGTTTTCTGCGCAGTTTCTAATTCTCCGATTTCAGCATTCGCTTCGACAACAAATAGTTTATCTTCAACTGCTACGAGTTCAGTCTTTGATTCGACTTCGACTTTTTTCTGAAGTTTGGTAACTTTGCGAACCGTTTTTTGCGGTTCTTCTTTTTCTAAAGATTTAGCAATTACTGTTTCTTTCTTTTCGACTTTTTCTTCTTCTAATTGTAATTGCGGTGCCGGTTCTGTTTGCGGAATTTCATCCTCGACGCTCGATTCTTCAACCTTCGCCGCTTTTTTAATAACTTTTATTAACCGTTTCGGAGCGATTTCGGTCTTTGGAAAATATCTGTTGCGGACTTTTTCCGCTAATTCCTTACTGACAGAGTTTGAAGGCACACTCACGTCCGCGCCTTCACGACGCAAATCTTCGATGACGCGCTTCGTGTCTTGTTTGACTTCTCGTGCCAAGTCGTATATCCGAACTGCTGTTCCT
The DNA here is from genome assembly GCA_035575965.1 of Pyrinomonadaceae bacterium. GTDB lineage: Bacteria > Acidobacteriota > Blastocatellia > Pyrinomonadales > Pyrinomonadaceae. The sequence continues at coordinate 7,348 of DATLXD010000146.1, forward strand.
ACGGGCATATTTATCTCTATTGACGGATTTGATGTTTTTAGTCATAAATCCTTTGTTCCTTTCTTGCTTGTCTGCAATGAATAAATTTATTGTTCATTTTTCGATAAATTTTGTTCATTATTATTGTTTTCGATTGCGCCATTTTCCGAATGCTCCGCAATTTCTCCAGTAATCATTTCACTATCCGAATGTTCAACAGCCGAATCTTTAGCCAAATCATTTTCGGGAGTTTTGATTTCAACAAAGTCAATTTCTTTTGCGGAATCTCTTTCTGGAATAATTTCTTCCGCGATTTCAGAGATTTCGTTCGTGTTATCTGCTTGCATCTGTAATGTTTCGGGTGCTTCGTCAGATGTTTGTGCAGGAGCGTTTTCCGCCTCTGTCTTCTTCGATTGCGCGTTTCGCATCTCGACAATATCTTTAGCGGAAGCAATAATTTTCTCGGCTTCGTCAAGACTGATGTCCAAAAAGTCAACCAAATCGTCAACCGAAGATGTTGCCAAAGTATCGACATCGCTGATGCCTTTTTTCTTCAAATCGTCGGCTTGAGCGGACGAAACAATCTGCAGAGCCGTAATCGGAACAGCTTCGCCGGAAGCCATCATTTTACCCATTTTTTGAGCAATTTCCTTTTTCAAAACATCTTCGCTGACAATATCAATATCCCAACCCACGAGCCGCGTTGCAAGCCGCACATTTTGTCCGCGCTTGCCGATGGCTAAACTCAGTTGGTCTTCGACGACAATGACTTCCATCTTGCGACTATTGACATCCGTAATTCGCACTTGCGAAACCTTCGCGGGTGAAAGCGCATTGGCGGCAAAAACCGAAGGCTCGTCCGACCACTCGATAATGTCGATTTTTTCACCGCGCAGTTCCTTGATAATCGATTGAACACGCGAGCCTTTCATTCCGACGCACGCTCCGACCGGGTCAACGTCTTTTTCATTTGAAGAAACAGCGATTTTTGCACGGTCGCCCGGCTCGCGCACGGCTGATTTGATAACTACCGTATCGTCGTAAATTTCAGGAACTTCCATTTCAAAAAGTCGCTTTAGAAGATCTGCCGAAGCGCGCGAGACCTTAATTTGCTGATTTCTCTGGTCTTTGTTGACATCGGCGATAACGACGCGAATCCGCTCGCCCTGATTCCAGGTTTCGCTGCGGGCTTGTTCCTGTTTCGGCAAAATCGCTTCGAGATTGTTTCCCAAATCAATAATCACATCGCCGCGTTCAAAGCGTTTGACCGTTCCGTTGATAAGTTCACCCTTACGGTCGATATATTCTTCATAAATCTTTTCGCGGATTGCCTCGCGCACTTTTTGCACCAAAATCTGTTTGGCGGTTTGCGCTGCGATACGTCCGAGTTCTTCAGTCGGAAGCGGAATCAGCAGCATATCGCCGATTTCGATTTCATCGCCGGCAAGTTCCTGCGCTTCGGTGAGCGAAAGTTCAGTCGAAGGGTTTTCTACTTCGGCGACAACTTCCTTGTGCGCCGAAATCTCAATCGTTCCGTCTTCGCTATTCCAGTCAACTTCGATGGTCTCGCCGGTTTTATCCTGCGATTTGAATTGCTTGCGAGCGGCGGCTTTGACCGCTTCCTTCATCGCTTCAATAACCAAATCGCGGTCAATTCCCTGCTCGCTTACCAATGCTTCGATGCTTTGTCCAATGGGTGTCATAACTCGTTAATTGAAGATGCAAAATGTAAAATTTCTGATTTATTATTTTCCACTTTCCATTTTTCGTTTTTCACTTCTTTTTAGTTCTTCATCTAAATCAATTTCTAAATTCGCTTTGGCGACTGCGCTGTATGGAAAATGAACTGTTCCGCTTGTTTTATCTTCAAACACGATCTCGTCTTCTTCGACGGCATTGATTCGTCCGCGAAAATTTTTTTGTCCGTTAATCGGTGCGACGATTTTAACTTTCGCCAGACTGCCGACAAATTTTTCAAAATCTTTTTGGCTGTAAAGCTCGCGCTCCAAGCCCGGAGAAGAAACTTCCAGTAGATATGCCGACGGAATAAAATCTTCTACGTCTAAAATCGCATCGAGATTTCGACTGACTTTTGAACAATCTTCGTGCGTTACACCGCCTTGGTTGTCAATAAAAACGGTAATAATTAATTTATTACTTGTTCCGGCAACTTGCGCGTGAACGAATTCCAAACCGTTTTCTTCCGCCGCTCGCGCGGCAATTTCTCGAATTCGTTCGCTAACCGATGATTTCATCAAAACAACTGTTACCCAAAATAAAAAGTGGGCGCGAAACCCACATAATGCGTAAAGACGCATTATAACAAACGACTATCTTACACTAAAAACACGCTCGATGGCAAGCGAACTTTAAAATTAGCGTGTTTTAATTTCTTTTTTATTATTGAAGGGCTTTCGGGCTTCAAAATATAAATTGCCAAAAAAATATTTAAGTTATTATCGAAAAGCTAACCTTGCAACGCCCAAAATTCCCGCATCATCACCGCATTGGGCGCGAACAATTTTAACACGCTCGACAGGCTCTCGGTAGGCACGTTTCTCTACCTCATCTAGTAAAGACGGCACGAACAAATCCCAACCGCCAGCCGCCCCCCCGCCGATGACAATAACTTCGGGATTCAAAACATTAATCAAATTTGCAATCGCAATTCCCAGATAAAAACCTTGTTGCCTGAAAATCTCTAAGGCTAATTCGTCGCCGCGTTTTCCCGCTTGGTAAATTTCTTGACCTGAAATATCGGGATTGTTTAATAAACTTGAATTCGGGAATTCTTTGCCAAGTTCGCTTGCCAAACGCACAATCGCCGTAGCGGAAGCATATTGTTCAACACATCCGCGAGAGCCGCAACCGCACGGCACACCAAACGGTTCGACGCAAATGTGACCGATTTCTCCAGCAGTTCCGTCGGCACCGCGCAAAATTTTTCCGTCTATGATAATTCCGCCGCCGACACCTGTACCGAGCGTTATGCAAATCGAATTTTCAAAACCCTTGGAAGCACCGAGCCAATTTTCACCCGCCGCCGCCGCGTTAGCGTCGTTTTCCAAAATAACCGGTATCTTTGACGTCACTGAAAGCGTTTCGGCAAAGCGAAAGCCGTCAAGACACGGAATATTCGGAGCTTTCAAAATAATCCCCCTTTTAGCATCGACGGCTGCCGGAACTGCCGCCGCAACTATCTTGATTTCAAATCTGTCTTTCAGAGAGTTATGACACTCGTTTATACATTCAGTTATAGTCTGTAAAATCTTGTCAACTTGGTCAGACTTAGGAGTGTCACGTTTTATTCGGTAAATAACTTCTCCTTCGGTAGTTACAGCCGCCAATCTAAAATTTGTGCCGCCCAAATCACAGGCTAAAACTACTTTGTTCATTTTTGAATTCTTAATTTTTTTCTTTTGAAGTATAAAAAGCCAATTACCCACTAGAATCATCTCTATAAATGAATTTTTAACAAACTAAAAACATTCATTCTGGTTTTATAAAGATTTTTAAATTTGAATTAAACAAATTATTTGCGGCGGAACAAGACGTTTTACTAAATCCTTAGGTTATAATAATGATAATTCATCAAATGAAAATACGATTTTTTAGTAACAATCAAGATTTTATATATTGATTGTTTTTTATCAATAATGTAAATCAAGAGTAGAAGGAGCAGATAGGCAAACAATTGTAAGATTGTTTTGTGGAAACTAAACTTATCGAACTGTATTGCCTAATCTGCCAAATCTACGATAACCATTCGGCTTTGAAATCGCAACGCTTATCGAATTTCAAGCTGAAGTTTTCCGACGAAAAACTTTTAACCTGTTACTTTTTCGGTCTGATGCAAAAGCACACGCAACAACGCGCCATCTTTGATTACATTCTGAATCATTGGTGGAGTTGGTTTCCTGATTTGCCTTCGTATCAGGCATTCAATCGAAGGCTTAATGACTTATCGCCCGCCATAGTAATTTTTTAATGGATAAAAGGTTTAAAAACTGTGAAAATTTTAGTCGGGCTTGAAATCGTTGGTCTTTAAATAAACTTTTCTTCATTTTAGACTTTCAAATCTCACTCAAACTGTGGTATAAATAATTTCCCAACAATAAATTGGGTAACTTTCTAAACTAAAGAAAACTTTACTTTTATTTTTATAATTCCTTCCGTTTTTTATTGACATCGGGAAAAAGTTTGTGTAAAAATCGGAAGGTATTATCTTTGAAATGTTTAATTTTTTGAAATGTTGAATTTAATGCGATACAAGAGGAGAACTATGAACAACAAATTATGGATTCGTAAAGCACTTTCGACGTGCTTAACAGTTGCCACAATACTAACCTACTCAATGGTTAATTTGGCTAATTCTGAAAAAATTGCGGGAGAAATTTTGGTTACAGGCAGAAATGCCGACGGGCAAGCTGCGTTTGTTAAGATTAACGGTGAAACTGCCCAGAGCGGTCGTTCGATCTTTTCCTCAAGCACGATTGCTACACCGGAAAATGCCGGAGCAATAATTAGCTTGGGAAAAGTAGGAAAAATCGAACTTGCCTCCAATACGATTTTAGCCTTATCCTTCAGCGAAAAAGGTATTTCAGGTGATTTGATGGCGGGTCGCGTGACCGTTCTAAATGCTGCCGACGGCGTAGTTATTAACACGGTTGGTGGGAAATCACTTACACTTAACTCGGGTGATTCAGCCTCAGCTGCAAATGTGCAACAAGACGACACGACGGATGATAATGATGGTGGCTCTGCCGGTTTGCTTTATGCATTGGTTCTCGGTGGTGCAGCCGTCGGTATAATCTTTGCGGCAACCCGTGGCAATGATAACACTACTACACTCGGCGGTGGCGCGACTGTTATCAGTCCTACTCGCTAACCATTTGCAAATCTTTTTTAATTTGCCGGGATTTCAGTGTATAATTGATAAAGGTTAATTTGATATAAGGTTTCAATTCAGGAGGAGTTTAAATATAATGCTCAACAAAATTTTAATTCGCAAATCTATAACATTAATGACTGCCTTCGCCGTCTGGTGTGTTTATTCGATGTCTGTAATCGCGGCACCGGATGACGTTATGGGTGAAATAACCATTAACGGCCAAGTTACTGTTAATGGACAAAATGTAGCTTCTAACTCTACCATAACATCAGGTAGCATAATCGTTACCGGAACAAATTCAACCGCTATTGTTAGCTTAGGTAAAAATGGTCGGGTTGAGGTTCTTGGTGATTCATCGGTTACCTTAAAATTTACAGGTAACAGTATTGTCGGAATGCTAACCGCCGGTAAAGTTTTGGTTTCAAATTCAGCAGGTATTGCAACAACAGTAACAACCAGAAATGCAACGGTTATTGCCGATGCCGGTCAAGCCGACAGCTTTAGCGTCGATGTAGGATGTTCCGATGAAGTCAGATGCACTCAGACTTTTGTGGAAACTACTGTCGGTTTGACTACTTTAAGAAGTGGTTCTACCGATAAACAGGTAGCCGCTGGCACAAACGCGACTTATGGAAATCCTTCGCAAACGGGTTGTAAGCCTTGTATGCGTCCGGGTGGAGGTCCTCCGCTTGCAACTGCCGGTATTAGTGCTGCAGCTATTTTGCTTGCAGCCGCCGGTGCAGCAGGAGCGGGTATATTTTTGGTTAATCGTGAAAACCGTGAAATTGAAATTGGTTCCCAAGTTATTGTTGTTAGTCCTCGCTAATTTCAAGAATTTTTCCATTGTAAATCTGACACGACTAAAAAATTGCGGGTCATGTTGCTTAAACGTGACCCGTAAAAATTTGTTTTAGATTGTGAATAGTTTAGCAATATATTTTAGATTTATTTTATGCATATAGCGGTAATCGGAACAGGATACGTCGGTTTAGTTACAGGTGCTTGTTTTGCAGAATTTGGCGTGGAAGTAACTTGTGTTGATGTTGATGATAATAAAATTGCTCGTCTCAATGAAGGTATAATCCCGATTTATGAACCCGGTTTGGATAAAATTGTTGAGAAGAACACAAAAGCTGGCAGGCTTCACTTCACTACTGATGCTAAATCAGCCATCGAGCAGGCTTTGGTTATTTTTTTGGCTGTCGGCACACCTCCTAAGGAAGACGGTTCTCCTGACATGAGTTTTTATCAGTCGGTGGCTAAAGATATAGCACACTTTATGAACGGTTATAAAGTTTTAGTTACTAAATCCACCGTTCCTGTCGGTTCCGGTAAATGGCTTCGAGAATTTGTAAAAGAACATCAGAAATTTAAGACTAATTTCGGTGTTGCATCAAACCCCGAGTTTCTACGCGAGGGCGCGGCTATCGAAGATTTTATGCGTCCTGACCGGGTGGTCATCGGTAGCAACGAAGAAGACGCCATTGCAATTATGAAGGATCTTTACCGTCCTTTATATTTAATTGAAACTCCCGTTGTGATAACTTCACTCGAAGCGGCAGAATTAATCAAGTACGCCGCTAACGCCTTTCTTGCCACTAAAATTTCCTTTATAAATGAAATTGCAAATCTCTGCGATAAAATCGGTTGTGATGTTCACGATGTCGCACGGGGAATGGGTATGGATAAACGAATCGGCAGTAAGTTTCTTCATCCGGGACCAGGCTATGGCGGGTCGTGTTTTCCAAAGGATACACGCGCTTTATCCACCGTCGCCAAACAATTTGGCGCAGATTCGATGATTGTTGACACAGTTATTGAAGTTAACGAAAGACAACGACGGGCTATGATTCCGAAAATCGAGAAACTCCTCGGAGATTTGAAGGGAAAAAAAATAGGTGTCTTAGGACTTTCTTTCAAGCCTGAAACCGACGATATGCGCGAGTCACCTGCCGTTGATATTATTAAAGATTTGCAGGCAAGAGGTGCAAAAATAAAAGCATATGATCCAGTAGCTATGGAAGAAGCACATAAGTGTTTGCCCGATATAGAGTATGCTTCGGACGAATATGACGCTATTGAGGGTGCAGACATATTAGTTTTTTTAACTGAATGGAATCAGTTTCGCGCCCTCGATATGAATAGAGTCAAACAGCTTTTAAAATCTCCTAAAATTGCTGACTTAAGAAACATCTACGACCCTGAAACGATGCGTGTAATGGGATTTGAATATACTGGAGTCGGAAGATAAATTTTACCCTGCGCTCTAAAATTATTTTTTAGTTATTTATACTGAAATTGTCATTACCTATCGAAAAATATGTCAATAACGGAAAAAGTTCTGGTTACCGGCGGCGCGGGTTTCATCGGTTCAAATTTGGCTGGAGAACTTATAAAAAGAGGTGCTAAAGTTTCTATTTTGGATAATTTGGTAACCGGTTTTCGAGAGAACTTAAATGAAATTGACGGAAATTTTGAATTCATTGAAGGTGATTTAAACGACGATAACATACTCAATACCGCTTTGGAAGGCGTTGACATCGTTTTTCATCAAGCTGCTTTACCGAGTGTTCCGCGTTCAGTAGAAAATCCTCTGGAAACTCACAATGCCTGTGTGAACGGAACTTTTAATCTGCTTCTAAAATCCAAGGAAAGAAATGTGCGGCGTTTGATATACGCAGCATCAAGTTCGGCTTACGGAGACCAGGAAACACTTCCGAAAGTCGAAACGATGATTCCAAAACCGCTTTCTCCATACGCCGCTGCAAAATTGATGGGTGAATACTATTGTCAAGTTTTTTACCGTGTCTATGGCTTGGAAACCTTCTGTCTGCGCTATTTTAATGTATTCGGACCTCGGCAAAATCCATCTTCGATGTATTCGGGCGTTATCTCGCGTTTTATTGATTCTATGATGACCGGAAAAACGCCAATAATTTATGGCGACGGTGAGCAGTCTCGTGATTTTACTTTTATTACCAATGTTATTGACGCTAATATCAAAGCTGCGCAGACAAAGACCGGAATTGGCGAAGTCATTAATGTTGCCAACGGAGAGCGAATTTCCTTGAACAAATTGCTTGAAGTATTAAAAAAAATTACAGGTAATTCTGATGTTCAAGCCGATTATCAGGCGGAGAGAAAAGGGGATGTAAAACATTCACAAGCTGATAATACTCGCGCTATAAAATGGCTCAATTATCAAAAAATATCTGGTTTGGAAGAAGGTCTACAGCAAACTATCGATTGGTGGAAGAGCAGCAGATTTGCCAAATAAACCATTTGAAAAAACAAGCAATAAAAACTGTTGAATCAACTCTAAGATACCTCCTAATACAGGCTTCCTTTTTTTCCTTAAAAATATCGTCAATTGATTTCTTCGATTAGCAGTCCGAACAACAATTCCAAAACGTTTAACATTATTATTTAGTTCAATTTAACTTTCCGTTTTACCCGTATTGAATTGATACTACATAATCGGTTTAGCCAATTTATTTTCTTCTGCTAAACTTAACTCATTCAAATCCCTATACTTATCCATCTGGCATAATAATTGATTACTGACGTTTTTAAGTAAGCTGAAAAGCGAATTCTCAATTGGGAGAAAAGAAAATGTTAGAAACAATTGTTCTTGTGTTAGTAGTTTTGTGGTTATTGGGTACAATTGCCGGGCATACATTCGGGGGCTGGATTTATCTACTTTTGGTGATTGCTTTAGTAGTCCTAGTGATTAGATTCGTGTCGGGTAGAAAAACCGCTTAAATGAATTTTATATTAAATTTTGATCAACAATATAACAAATAAATTAAAACTTATTTGTTGAAAAGCCTCGTTTCCGATTGAATTGGTAAACGAGGCTTTTTAAGCTATTGTAACCTAAAGGATTTTTTTAAATCATTAAATTTCACCGACTTAATTTAATCGATATGGCAAAATGTATTACTCTAAAAAATAAATTTAATGATTTAATCTTGTTATGAGAGATACGACTGAATTTAAATTTGATAAAAATTCTCAAGACATTTTCGAAAATGTATTTACATTTTTTGGAACACTTACGCCGGACGGATATGTCTTAAGTCTTACAGGAAAGGTTTTTGAGAGAACTGCAACCGCACCCGAACTATTGATTGGTCAAAAATTTTCCGAAACGGTTTATTGGCAATCTACCGAACAAACGTCGAATACTCTCGAGCAAGCTATTATTGAAAACGCGAACGGTCAAAAAACTAAAACTACATTGGATTTCAGAGTAAACTCTCAGGAAAAAATAATTATTGAATTGTTTTTGCAACCAATACAAAATTCTCAAGCCGCTACAAAACTGTTATTCTTTTGCGCCCAAGACGTTACGAGCAGGGAAAAGGAAATTGCATTTCAAAAAAACAGAAGCGAGCAGATGCTTTATGCCGCTGAAAATGCCGATACCGGTTTGTGGTTTTGGGATTTGTCAGAAGATAGAATGTTTGTAACACCGAAATGCAGTGAGCTTTTTGAAATTTCGTCTCACGAAATGTTCACTTCGCAATCAATGATGAATATTGTTCACCCGAAAGACCGAACGGAAGTGGAAAATACTTTTCGAGATTCGCAAGTTACCGGAAAACCGCTCAATATCGAATATCGGGTAATTTATTCGGACAATAAAATTCGCTGGATTTGTGTTCGCGGAAAAACTTATTTTGATGGTAAAGGTAATCCGCGAAATATAACGGGAATCGTTCGCGGTATCAGCGATAACGAAATTTCCAACGAAGAGCTTTCGATAGTTTATGCCCGCGAAAAAAAGGCACGCGACGAAGCCGAAGAAGCCAATCGAGCCAAAGATTTTTTTCTCGCCGTCGTTTCACACGAATTGCGCTCGCCGCTGAATGCCATTTTAGGTTGGTCAAAAATTTTGTTGACCAAAGAAGTTGATAAGGAAACTACCAAAAACGCTCTGGAAACAATAGAGAAAAGTGCGCGTTCACAGGCAAAACTCATCGAAGATTTGCTTGATTCGGCAAGAGTTGCTTCCGGCAAGCTCAGAATGGAGTTCCGCTCGATAAATCTCTATGAAATTATCAAGACGGTTTGCAACCTGCAAAAATCAATCGCCGAAGCAAAGAAAATAAATCTCGAATTTCACTCGGACAAAGATAATGTTCAAGTTTTCGGTGATGCGGCGCGTCTTCAACAAGTTTTCAATAATCTGCTTTCAAATGCTTTGAAGTTCACAAAGGAAGGCAATAATATTCAAGTTGACGTTAAAACCGGCGATGAAATCGTTCAAGTTTTCGTCAAGGATACCGGACAAGGAATTAGCGCGGAAACTCTGCCAACTATATTTAATCAATTTCATCAGGGCGATGAATCAACTACGCGCGACAGCAGCGGCTTGGGTCTCGGGCTTTCCATCGTCAAAATCTTAGTTGAAAAGCATCAAGGAAAGGTTTGGGTAGAAAGTGAAGGTATCGGTCACGGTTCAACCTTTATCGTTACCTTACCTTTATGCGGTTCGGAAATTGAAATAACCGAGGAGATTAAGCAATTTCCTTCCAATGAAGACAAACTTCTGGATAAAATTAAAATTTTAGTTGTCGAGGACGACCCGGATTCGCGTGAAGTTTTGCAGCTATTGCTCGAACAAAGCGGCGCGAAAGTTAAAAGCGCGAAATCTGCGTCTGAAGCAATAAATTTACTGAAAAAATCACAAACCGATTTGCCGGACGTAATCGTTTCCGATTTAGCAATGCCCGATGAGGACGGTTATTCTATGTTAGCTCGCATTCGCAAGTTATCAGCTGAAAGCGGCGGTAAAATTCCCGCTCTCGCTTTGAGCGCGTTTGCTACAAACGAAAATAAACAAAAAGCCTACGATGCCGGTTTTCAAAAATATCACACTAAGCCTTTCGAGCCGGACGGCATTATTCAAGATATTTTACAATTACTAGAAAAATAGTTTTCCACTAAAAAATGGCGGATGGAAAAAAGTTAATTTTTCCATCCGCCATTTTTATTTTTACAGATGTTTCGCTTTGCTAATTAAATTTATAAAATCACTGCGATAACTTTTCAAATCACTTCCGAGCGAATTTCCCGCAAGATTTGTTATATTTTTGTAGCTCGAATTCCCTTTGTAGCGGGAGTTACGTAAAAGCAAGCCAAACTCAGCAACTGACGAAGCAAACCGTAAATTATCGGAAGCATTTTCGATAGACTTTCCGGTATCCAGCAATCCTTGCGTCAAAAGTTTGCTCTCGTTCTTATCCGGCTCTTTGTAGCGCAATTTAATGGTCAAAAGCTCATCGTTGAATTTTGTTTCGGTTAATTCTGTTTTTGCATATCGAAGTTCGTCAACTCCGTCATTTTCAATTTTTTGCCCCACAGGAATTATTTCGTAAAGTGCGGTAACGGAATGACCCGCGCCGATTTCGCCCGCATCCTTTTTGTCGTCATTGAAATCCTTGTCGGCAAGCAGACGATTTTCATACCCGATAAGGCGATAACCGGCAACTTTTGTCGGATTGAACTCAATCTGGATTTTCACGTCTTTGGCAATTGTATAAAGTGTTCCGGCGGCTTGTTCGCCGAGTGCTTTACGGGCTTCTTCCTGCGAATCAATATAAGCATAATTTCCGTTGCCTTTGTCGGCGAGTTTTTCCATCATCGAATCGTTGGTGTTGCCTGTTCCAAAACCCAAAACCGACAGGAAAATTCCGCTCCGGCGTTTGTCTTCGACGAGTTTGACGAGTTCATTATCGCTTGTCAGACCGACATTAAAATCGCCGTCGGTTGCCAGAACTACGCGATTGTTTCCGCCTCGAATAAAATTATCGAGCGCAACTTTGTAAGCCAGATGAATTCCCTGTCCGCCGTTGGTCGAGCCGCCGGCTTCAAGATTTTCAAGGGCGTTCAAAATCTCGCCGCGATTATTGGTCGAGGGCAAAACCAAACCGCTTCCGCCCGCGTAGACGACAATCGCCACGCGGTCTTTCGCAGATATTTGGCGGGCTAAAAATTTCAAACCTTGTTTGACGAGCGGTAGACGGTCGGGCGTGTCCATCGAGCCGGAAACGTCCACCAAAAAAACGAGATTCGACGGCGGCGCGTCTTCGAGCGCGACTTTTTTGCCTTGAAGTCCGACGGAGACGATTTTGTGTTTCGCGTTCCAGGCACAAGTCGCAACCTCTGTATTAACCGAAAATGGAACATCTCCAATCGGCTGCGGATAATCGTATTCAAAATAATTGATAAGTTCTTCGATGCGGACGGCATCTTTAGGCGGCAGTTGACCGTCGTTCAAATAGCGGCGAACATTGGCGTAGGAAGCCGTGTCAACATCAATGGAAAAAGTTGAAAGCGGTGTGCGCGACGTTTCGAGAAACGGATTTTCCTCGATTTTCGCGTATCTTTCGCCTTGTGTTTCTAAATCCGAACCGACTTCCTTTTTTAAATCCATCTGTTCGGACAAACTGCCTGACATCGTTGAAGACGCATTCGACATCATCATATTTGAATTTGCCGAATAATTCGCCATTGATGTCTGCTCTCGTGAAACACTTGTATTGCTCGCTGTTTGGCAGCCGCAGAAAAGGAAAGAGATAAATAAAGCAAAAGAAACTGAAAATTTTGAACTCAAAGCCGGCGCATTTTTGTATTGCATAGAAATTCCTCCAAAAAAAAATTTGCAAGTCTGCTATTTGTAAAACTTCGTATCTTGTCGAGAAGAACGAAGCCCAAAAACAGACTTGCAAATTTTATTATTAAAATTCTAACTATTTTCCAAAAACTATTTCGTCAAACGATTTTAGTCGTCTTAATAAACCAACACCGCGACAGCTTTGCTCTGGTCGAATTTAGGTTGAAAGTTTTTATCTATATATGCGCCTGACGAAACGGGTTCGGCGATAACGTATAAATTTTCGTAAGATTCGAGATTATCGAGCCACAGATAAGAACTCACGGCTTTAGTTGTCCCGTATTCGTGACGAAATGCCTGCTTTACCATCGAATTAATATAGCGTGTGCCGTTTTCATCTTTGACGAAGAAATGAAGCGCGATATTTGAATTAGTTTCCGGGGCGGAGAGTTCCCAGCTAAGTTGCTTTGTTTTCAAATTAAAAATCGCCTGCTTAATTGTCGGCGCACTGAGATTCGAACCTCTCGATTCTCGCTTCATTTTCCAACAGGATTTTGCTGGAGAATACGTTGAATAATTCGGAACAGTAACCTCATTAACATTGACGACGTTAAATATTGCATAGACGACAGCCGTTGTTCCGACAATAAAACTAAAAAGCGCGAAACCAAAATAATGCTTGATCATAAAATAATTCTCCTTTTTAATAATCGTTAGAATGATGATAACTAAATTTCTTGCACATATACAAGAAATTTTTTGGATATTTCCAAATTTATTAACATCTCTAGAATCTAGCTTCTATCAACTTCTCTTTTTGAACGCCGAATCTCTGCGTCAAGTGCGGATAAGTTTCGTTTTCAACCGCAAAATCTTCAATATCGAGAAGCATTTCGGCTTCGGCAATCGCCGTAATCGAGCCTTCGATTTCCA